>JBDKHS010000164.1:0-5908 GCA_039797505.1 Pseudomonadota bacterium
AAAAAGAGTACAGGCGTTTCATCCGCCACCGCAGGATTGCCTTCGGGTTTAGAAATACGAACGAAGGAGTGAGGTGTTAATTCATCATGCAGCCAGCTTGAAAACACGCCATAAGGATTACGCTGTACAATGATTTCATAATAGTCACAATAGGTGGAAGAAGTCAGCATATAACTGCGTTGTAACCACCGTCCTCGAATTTGGGCTTCTAATTGAATTACTTGCCCAACTTTGGCGGGCATAATCATTTCATCAAGCGGTCTAAAGCGCAAAGTTTTCACCGTGGGCGTATTTTGAATCACTTCTAACAACTGCCAGACTTGCATGTCCGTGCGCCCAACAATTTCAGAAAGCAAAGGTGCACATGCACCACAGACCCGCGAAGCTCCTGTTTTAATTGCCAAAGATTCAATACTGTCGCAGCCTTCGGTGACACAACGATTGAGTTCGCGGCGATTTAGCCCCATACAGCGGCAAATAATTGTGTCTTCGGCATAATTCCGCGCTTCGCGTTCTAGCCAAAGTTCGCCCTTTTCCCGAAATAACGCACTTTGCCAGAAATAAATTGCCTTGCCGTGCATCACTAAATCGTGCACCCGCCCTAAATCCAACCACTCGCCCATGCTGAGTACGCCGATAATGCGCTGGTCTTGCAGATGCAGTTCGCGGTATAAATTACCGTCTAAGGTTTCTTTTTCAAACACCAAGCGCGTGGTTTCGCCATGCGTAATCCCGATGCGGTGCATATTAAAAATGGCTTTGCCGACAACTTTAGTCGCAGTGACTTGAATCCCTGTGGGCGCGTGATAAACCGCTGTGAAGCTGTCTAAGCCCATGAACTGCCCGCCATGCAGGGTAATCACGCCCTTTTGTGGCTGGTGATAAAAACCGCTTAAATATTCCATCTGCTCGCGCAGTTGTGGGAAACGTCCATACAGCGATAAAAATAAATCACCGCGCAAGGTGACTACGCGCAACGGAGTTTCTGCCACGATGGTGGCAGCCCGTGGGGCTTGTTTAATTAACGCAAGTTCCCCGAAAAAGCTGCCCTTGCCAATGCGCCCGAGCAATTTATCCTGCGTGCCCACATGCCGAATCGCCCGCGCCACGCCTTCAATCACTAAATAGAATTTATCGCCAATATCGCCCTCGCGTAAAATCACTTGTCCTGCTTCAAACTGCTGTTCTTCCAGCCAGCCTTCAATCGTGCTTTCCAACGGCAAATTATGAAACAATACAAATTCTTGCAACATTTTATGACGAGTTTGCGCCTCGCCTGTTTTACGCAAGGTTTTGATTAATTGCGGGTCGTGTTGTAGCAGCGTTTGGAAATCTGTGCCTGCGATATTCAATAACAGCGTGTCTTGCAAGACGCGAATGCTGGCGTTGCGTTTGCCCAAGCTGTTCGGCAGCAGCGATTGTTCCCCAAAATAATTGCCACGCTGCAACACCGCCAGCCGAATTTCCCCACTGTCAGGCGAGTTGGTGAATACTTCCACTTCACCATTGACAATGAGATACATCGACAGTCCGATGTCGCCCTCGCGAAAAATCAGTTGGTGACGCTGAAACCTTTGCACTTCGGTGCGCTGGGCTATGGTGCGTAATTCATATTTGTCCAAATTGGCAAATAAGCTGACTCTGCTCAAAATGTCAAAAATTTCAGAGGTATTCGGATTCGTGGGCATGGCGGGTGTCGTGGCAAAAATTGAGATTGATGAGGGCGTGAGCAAAACTAATTTAGGCAAACTTCAATATTATCTAAATTTGTAATATTAAAATAAGGTGGCGTGCGTGCCTACTCGCACAAAAGAAATGACGTTATTTTCAATTTGATAGATTAGAAGGAAATCACCGCCCACATGACACTCTCGATAACCGTCCCAGTTACCTATCAGTGAATGATCTTCCCATTCTGCACCTAAGGGTGCGTCATTTGCTATCAGTAACAGCATAACTTCTTTCAATCGCACCATGTCATAACGCCCTGAATGCGATAAACGAGTCCAATCCTTGAGAAAGTCTCTGGTGTATTCAAAAGTACGAGGCGGTTGAGTGCGTTTATTTGCGGCTGTTTTTTTCGAGTTCATTAAACAATTCATCAGCCGTAGCAAAACGTGCCTGACGTGCCTTTATAAGTGCACGAGATTCTTCCATTGCTGCAAGGGTGGTTGCATTAGGGACTTTCAACTCTAAGGGGAAAGTTTGATCAACGGCAACACGCTTTAAAAATAAACGCACGGCATCAGACATAGACATCCCCATCGTATCCAAGACTTTTTTTGCAGAGACTTGGATTTCTTCGTCCACAAGAACATGTACTGAGCGCCGTGATTTTTGCGTAGACATTATTTCTCTCCTGTTGAGCATACTTGTATTATGTCTCTCAATTAATATGCAGTCAAACCAGTGCTTCGCCTTAGCTTACAGCCTCTGCCCACGCCTCATTAATCGCATCTCGCAACGCATTTAATTGACCATGAAAGAAATGGTCTGCCTCAGGCAAATATTTAAACTCGGGTTTATTTTCTTGGGCTTGTACCCAATCAATCACTGCTTGGGGCGAGACCACATCATCTTGGTCACCTTGAATAATCAAGGTAGGAATGTCGGCACTGACGTTTAAATTGCCAAAATCAAAACGTTCCACCGCAGGCGCGACCAATAATAGGCGTTTTGCATTTAATTCCCGATGCGCACGCATTGCCACAAAACTGCCAAAGGAAAAACCCGCCAACCATAATTCGCTGGGCGCGTAATTGTCGCGAACCCACCGAACGACTGCTTTTAAATCTTCAGTTTCGCCAATGCCGTGGTCAAAACTGCCTGCACTTTTACCCACACCACGAAAATTAAAACGCACCACGCCCAAGCCTAAACTATTAAAAGTGCTGGTAATCATGTAAACCACCTTATTGGTCATTGCGCCACCGTGCAAAGGATGCGGATGACAGACCACCGCATAACGGGTGGGCGGTTCGGTCATGGTGCGTGGATAACTCAGCATAATTTCTAAATCACCGACTGCACCTGCAATCACGGTATGTTGTGGGGTACAAGCTTGACTCATTTTTCAATCCTCAAACGGGTGACAATAGTGCCATTTTGCAAATGTTCACGGATAATTTCGTCGATGTCGGCTTGATTTTCATAGCGATACCAGACGGCATCAGGATAAACCACGAGCACGGGCGCGAGTGAACAGCGATCCATACAACCTGCATTATTCACTCGAACTGCGTCTTTACCATTGAGTTTGAGGGCTTTCACTTGTTGTTTCATATAATCCCGCAACTCAACTGCAGGAAATTGTCCACAACATTTTTTGCCATCTTCACGCTGATTGGTGCAAAAAAATATGTGATGACGATAGTAGCTTTCAGTCATGCTTTAATCCCCTGTAAAATAAGCCAGTTTCTAAGTTGCTATTGTACCCAAACCCTTGGCAATTGTCTGAATGTAAAAAACTCCGCTTTTGACAAAGGAAGAATGAGGGTGGGCTTAATCATTGACGATTATTCTATTCAACCTGAGTTCGACGGAAATACTTATAAATATCAATTATCTATCCCTAAAACAGGTGAATATTAAAATAATCAATAAATTAGCTTCGTAGGTTGGGCTGCCAACGGCAACCCAACTGAACTCCTTATGTTTTCGTCGAACTCAGGTTAATGTAGAGACTTCATATTGTCTCAGATTTTATTCAGCTTGCCTTGCTTATAGAACCGATTTGAAATTGTTCTTATGAGGATTTTGTAGGTGCGAATTTATTCGCACAACGCTCTCGAATTAAAAACACATGCGAATAAATTCGCACCTACAATAAACGAACTCTAACAAACTTAGCTTGAAATTAAGACTCCAAATCGGTTCTATACCGAACTCACGTTATGGTAGGGTGGAATAGCGTATTCCACCATGAAGCGTAATAGTTCTAGGGGGATGGTGGAATACGCTAGGCTATTCCACCCTACTACAAAATTTTATCCCGAACTCAGGTTATAATAAACCGCATCGCTACTCAAAAACCTGCGCAACATGATCAGTTTTAACGACGTTAGCAAACGCTATCCCAATGGGCATGAAGCCCTCAAACACGTCAATTTTCACCTCGAAAAAGGCGAAATGGCATTTTTAACAGGACATTCAGGCGCGGGAAAAAGCACCTTATTACGTCTTATCGCCCTCATTGAACGCAACAGCGGCGGGCAAATTATCGTCCACGGACAACATTTGGGAAAAATGCCCGATGCACGCATTCCCTACCTACGCCGCCTGATTGGCGTGACTTTCCAAGAACATCGCCTACTTTTCGACCGCACCATTTTTGACAACGTCGCACTACCGCTGGTTATTGCAGGGTTTCGACACCAAGAAATTCGCCGCCGTGTGCGTGCCGCCCTCGACAAAGTCGGCTTACTCGAAAAAGAAAAAAGTTACCCCATCACGCTTTCTGGCGGACAACAACAACGTGTCGGCATCGCCCGCGCCGTGGTGCATAAACCCCCGATTTTGCTCGCAGACGAACCCACAGGCAATCTTGACCCCGTGCTCGCCACCGAAATCATGGGCTTATTCACCCAATTTAACCAAGTCGGAGTGACTGTGCTCATCGCCTCACACGCCCTGAGTTTAATCAAAAGCTTAGGCTATCGAACCCTGATTCTCGAACAAGGCAGCCTCATCGGCGACACCTATCCCGCACCCTTATGAAACGACCCGCAGCCACCCGTCCCCAATCCGCGCCCCGTCCCACGCCCGCGCCACGTCCTAAAAAGCCTTTAACCCAAAGTCATGCGTGGTTAGCGCATCATTTATATGTGCTTTTAGCCAGCCTTGGGCAATTTTTACGCAGCCCCGTGTCGAATTTAATGACCGCTGCGGTGATTGGCATCGCGCTCGCCCTGCCCACAAGTTTGTATTTAGTGCTCGAAAACACCCAACATATTGGGCAATCTTGGGGCGGCACGGCGCAGATTTCACTGTTTTTAAAAGCCAATATCGACGATGCCAAAGCCCAGCAACTTGCGGACAAACTGCAACAACGCGGCGACATGCAACATATTCGGGTGATTAGTCGCCAAGAAGCTTTACAGGAATATCGCAATTTATCGGGTTTTGGCGAAGCCTTAAACGTGTTACAAGAAAATCCCTTGCCTGCGGTGATTGTGTTGCAGCCCGTCGCCCACATCACCCCCAGCAACACCCCGAAACTGATTGAAGAATTTAAACAATTGCCCGAGGTGGAATTAGCGCAGTTCGATATGCGCTGGTTACAACGTTTATTTGCAATGATGTCGGTGGTGGAACGCGGCGTGTGGATTTTGGCGGGATTATTAGCGTTGGCGGTGCTGCTGATTATTGGCAATACCATTCGCCTTGCGATTTATAATCGCCGCGAAGAAATTGAAATTCATAAATTATTTGGCGCAACTGATGCGTTTATTCGCCGTCCGTTTTTATACAGCGGCTTGTGGTATGGCTTTATGGGCAGTATTTTGGCGTGGTTACTGGTTTATGCCGCGTTTTGGATGTTGCGCGACCCGATTCAACAACTAAGCCTGTTGTATCACAGCGAATTTGAATTAGTGACTTTGGATATTCCCGCAAGCTTAGTTTTATTGTTTTCAGGCATGGGTTTGGGTTTATTGGGTGCGTGGCTTGCGGTGGGGAAACATTTGCGGGTGATTCAGCCGAAGTAAACATGTTTTTCAGAAGGAGTCATTAAAGCCTGAGTGTTTGTGAATCACACAGACTTTAAAACGGACTATTTCAGTTTAACTTCTCTTGAAAAACTTGATAATTTTTCAGAAGAGATTAAATCAATTGGGGCAGAAGTCGGGGCACCACCACTTGCATTACAAGTGATACTAAGTAATGCAGAAGCAGCACAGAAGGATGAAGT
>JBDKHS010000165.1:0-3330 GCA_039797505.1 Pseudomonadota bacterium
GTAAGCCCACTCTCTTTCCCAACAGCCTTATGTCGTTTACTGGGGAGCACTTTCTTGTAAGCTTCCCAGAAATCGGTATAACACACCGCACATTGACGATATACCGCTGGCAGTGAATCCCTGTCTAAGGCTAGCCATATCCACACTTTATCTTTAGCTTTTCCTACAAATGACCACTTCTCATCGCTGGCACGTTTATCTTGATCGGCTTCTGCTTTGAGACGTTCTAATTCTTGTTTCGCACGTGATAATTGTGTGATTTGTTCACGGGTTTTTTTCTGCGCAGGGGTAACTTTTCTTTTAATAGGTCATCTATCTGCACCCATGTTTCTTGGCTTAGGTATTTTTTGGTAGGATGTTCTACAAAACGGCGACCGCATTCACGACATTTGTAGCCTGAACGGGTTTTTCCATATTTTACGACGTGCAGTGCTTTACAATTAGGGCAAGTCAGCATCTTACTTCTCTTCTATAATTGGCAGTTTTCTTATTTTAATAACACTGCCTCTTTTGCACTACCATCTAAAGAAGCATTAACAGCCTTAACTGGGTTTAATCTCATCAGGCGCATGCTCATTTTTGGCATTATCCGATTTACGCGTAATCCAACCCAATAAAAATAAAGACAATAAACCACCCGAAATAATCGCCGTCCACAACATGCTATCCGCATCATTTAACGGATTTTTCTGAGGGCTGGCAACAGGAGGCGTTTCTTGATGCGGCGCAGGACTGGCGGTTTCAGGCTTTTTGCTCTCCGCACAGGTTAGCGGATTTTTCTTGCGGGCTTGCCATTGATCGGTTTGCCGCCCAATTTCCGCGCTAGCTTCCGTTTCATTTAAAGCTTTCACGGTTTCCACATCAGGAATTTGCAAAGTCGCGCCGACTTTCAAACTATTAAAATTGCAACGATTAGAAAAGGCTTCAGGATTCGCCTGCAAAATCGCTAACATCACTTGGGGGCGAGAAAGCTTTTGGGCGGGATACAATGAAGTGATAATTTTGCCCAAGGATTCACCTTTTTTAATCGGGCCATACTGCGTGGTTTCAGCCACCGCCGCCTGACAACACAGGACGAGTAACAGCCACTGCCAAAGTTTAATTCGCATAAAACACTCCTTAAGTGGTTGAGCAGGCTTAAAATTTGATTTCATTGACGCTGGTGATTGCCAAAATCACCCCCGTAATAATCACCCCAATCACGCCCCCAATCAACAAAATCGCCAACGGCTCGATCAGCAATAGGAAGCGTTTCATGCGAGTACGCCCACTTTCTTCTAACAGTTTAGCCAAAGAACGCAGCATTCGCGCCAATTCACCCGCGCGCTCGCCCGCCCGAATTAAATTGTGTCCTGTGGGATTCAGCGCGTCATTGTCTTGCAAGGCTTGAGAAAGGCTCGTGCCTGCACGCACCGCTTTGGTGACTTGAGACAGGCGCACGCTCAAACTCGGTAATTTAATCGCCTGTCCTGCAAGTTCCAAGGCACGCAATAAAGACACCCGATTTTCCAATAAAGTGCTGAGCATTGAAGCCCAACGCGCAGTTTCCGCTTCCATAATCCACGTTCCCAACAAAGGCACACGCAGGCTAAAATCGCTGAGTTTGGTACGCATTTTCGGTTGGGTGAATAAGTAAGTTAAAAACACCGCCAGCACGCCCGCACCGATTAATAAAAGTTGCCAATGATGATTCAAAAACATTCCTGAATTCAACACCGCCCGCGCCAGAAACGGCACGTCTGCGCCCCGATTATTTAAAATTCCTGCAAAGCGCGGCACGACAATGATGAAAATCATCAACACCGCGCCAATCCCCGAAACAATCAAAATTGTCGGATAAATCATTGCGCTGCGCATTTCATCATTAACGCGGGTTTCATATTCAAATTGCGCCACGCCATCGCGCAAAGCTTGGTCAACTTTGCCTGTGAGTTCGCCCGCTTCCACCAATTGAAATAAATACCACGGCAAAGGCAAACCGCTTTCTTTCAACGCCAGAGAAAAACTAATCCCTTGGCGCAATTTGCCTGCGATAGAACTGAATGCTTGGGTAATAAATAAGGGATGCGAAGAGGCGGCAAGCGATTCCACGGCTTCAATCAGGGAAACCCCTGCGGATAATAGCGTGGCAAGTTCATGCAGCACCGCGAGTAAATCACGGCGTTTGGGTTTTTGGGCTTTTTGGGGAGAGGTGGTTTGAGTTTGGTCTAGGGAACTCAGATTTAACACTGTCAGCCCCCGCCGTTGAAGTTGGCGGGTGGCTTCGCGTTCGCTTTGCGTGGTCAAAATACCCGTAATTTCTTGCCCTTGTGCATCAACTGCTCGGTATTTATAACGCATAACTCACTGTTCGACTTGTTGCTGCAATTGCTGCTCTGCGGGGTTTAAATTAATTGCCAAAGTTTCGCCATCAGTACCAGCGATAAACGGCATTTTAATCGCGTTGGGGCTGCCCTTATTCGTAGCATTGCCTGAATTATAATCCACCCAACGCCATTGCACATGGTCGGGTGGGACAGGCGCGAGTGATTTCGGACGTACGGCTTGCACAAAATTGCCCCACACATACATAGCCCCCGAACCACCGCTTAAACCCACGGGTTTATTATCATCGCGCCCCAGCCAAGTGACGGTTAAAATATCGCTGCCAAAGCCTGCAAACCAACTGTCGCGCAAATCATTACTTGTCCCTGTTTTGCCTGCGACCACCATATCATCCGCTAAATAAGTTTTTGCCACATGTCGCCCTGTGCCGAAACGTACTGCTTCTTGTAAGGCATGGTTTAATAAGAACACGGGCGCGGCATCAAAGCGTTTTTCGATGTTCAAACCGTAACGTTCTAAAGGTTTACCGTCGTGGGTTAATACGTTACGAATTGAACGTAAGGGCACACGATAACCGCCCGTGGCAATGGTTTGATACATTTGCGTGACTTCAAACGGGGTCAAGCCCAAGCTTCCGAGCAACATCGAAGGAAACACAGGAAATTCGCGATCAATCCCTAATTTCCGTAAAGTTTCAATTACTTTAGTCAAACCCAATTCCATGCCCAGCCGTACCGTGGCTAAGTTGTAAGAATTGGCTAAGGCGCGGTGTAAACGTACCCGCCCGTGTGAACGATTGTCGTAGTTGTTTGGCGACCACACTTTGCCGTATTTATCGCGCCATTCGTAAGGCGTATCATCCAGCACCGACATCAATGAATAACGCTGATTTTGCAAGGCGGTTAAATAAATTGACGGTTTCACCAGCGAACCGATGTGACGCACTGCATCTAAAGGACGGTTAAAGCCTGCATAACGGGGATTTTTGCCATTTACAATAGACAA
>JBDKHS010000166.1:0-4355 GCA_039797505.1 Pseudomonadota bacterium
AGAAAGGTGATAACGCTAGGCATGACGCAGTTGAATCGATAAGACCCTCCTTGTACGGTAGAAGCTTTAGGAATTACGCAGTTGCATCGGTAACTGTTTGATTTTACTAGAAACACGATTGTGCAGCGCACGATACTAACTCATTGTAAACAAAAGAATTAGTGTTTCAACTGCGTAACTCCTAAAGCTTGTAAAATCCTCGCCGCTGGAGCGACGAGGTCGTCATTCCAACGCTGGAGCATTGGAACGAGACAAAACTGCCCTCATCTTAAATCAGTCAATGCTAATATATACATGAGTGATTCTCTATTTCTATGAAGGATAACAGGCATGGAACAGCAACTTCGGTTTGCAGTACAGGGCATGAGTTGTGCAAATTGTGTTGCCAAGGTGGAAAACGTATTGCGCACCCAGCCCGGCATCAATAACGCCAGCGTCAACTTTGCCACCGAAACCGCCAGCATTGAATATACGCCGCATCAATTCGTTTTATCCACCCTGCTCAGCGCACTGAAAAACAGCGGTTATCCTGCGGTCAGTGTGCAATTGAAAATTCCCATTCTCGCGATGAGCAGCACAGCAAGCGCAGAACAAATTCAACAAGTGTTACAAGCCTTAGACGGTATGATTGCCATGGAAATCAGCGACACACTTGCCCGTGTGCAGTTTTTACCAACAATGCTGAGTTTACCGCGTATTAAAACCCAGCTTCGTGAATTGGGTTGTGAAGTGGGCGTGGATGATGGTGAGGCAGAAGTTTCCGATGAATTTAGCGTGCGCGCCCACGAATTAGATAAACTACGACAACAATTATTCCTCGCCTTGGGCTTCACCGTGCCCTTATTGCTCATCGCAATGCCGCCGATGTTTTCAAAAAACTTAATGCAGCTTATGCACAGTTGGCTGCCGATGACGGTATGGCACAGTTTAGAAGCTTTATTGGTGTTGCCCGTGTTATACGCAGGCAAACGTTTTTATCAACAAGGCTGGGCAGAAATCCGCAGCCGCAGCCTTGGCATGAGCACCTTGGTGATGTTGGGCACAAGTGCCGCATTTTGCTATTCCGTTTTATCCTTATTCATCCCACAAATTTTCCCCGCAGGCACCGCACACAGCTATTTTGAAGCTGCAGGCACGATTATTTCACTGGTGTTATTGGGCAAATATTTAGAAGCCCTTGCCAAGGGACGCACTTCGTCAGCGATTAAAAAACTGTTGAAATTACAAGCGAAAACCGCGCAAGTATTACGTGATGACGTAGAAATTGAAATTCCCATCGACAGCGTCGTGCCCAATGATTTAATCAATGTGCGCCCCGGGGAATGCGTGCCCGTCGATGGGATTGTGGTGCTGGGTGAAAGTTACGTCGATGAAGCGATGATTACGGGCGAGCCAATTCCTGTGGTCAAAACCACGGGCGATGCGGTAATTGGCGGCACGATTAATAAAACAGGTGCGTTCACTTTGCGGGCGACGCATGTCGGTGAAGCCAGCGTATTGGCGCGTATTGTGAAATTAGTCGAAGCCGCCCAAGCAGGTAAACCGCCCATTCAGCAATTGGCAGATAAAATTGCCGCTTATTTTGTGCCGATGGTGATTATTACCGCACTGCTCACCTTTGTGTTGTGGCTGATTTTTGCCCACACGCCCGCGTTAAATTATGCCTTTGTCGCGATGATTAGCGTGTTAGTGATTGCCTGTCCCTGTGCAATGGGTTTAGCCACCCCGACCGCCATCATGGCAGCCACGGGCAAAGCCGCAGAATTAGGCATTTTATTCCGACGCGGTTCAGCTTTGGAAACCTTGGCAAGTGTGGACACTATCGTATTTGACAAAACGGGCACAGTCACCAAAGGCATGCCAGAATTGACCGACATGCAAGTGTTTGGCAGCATGGAAGAATCCGAAGTGTTGCGCTATATCGCCAGTGTGGAAAAGAAAAGCGAGCATCCTTTAGGACAAGCGATTGTAAATAAAGCGAAAGCGTGCAAGTTGAAATTATTGCCTGTGCAGAATTTTCAATCAAAAACAGGTTTCGGGGCAAGTGCACAAATTGAAGGCAAAATTTTACATGTGGGCGCGGATCGTTATTTGCGGCAATTGGGCATCGATTTATCATTCAGTGCGTGTTATGTGGAAGCCTGGACCAAAGAGGCTAAAACCCCGATTTATGCAGCATTGGACGGGGAATTATTTGCGGTGTTGGCGGTGAATGACCCGATTAAATTGGAAGCTGTGCACGCTTTACAAGCCTTGCGTAAACAGGGACTTGAATTAGGATTATTAACGGGTGATCATCAACACACTGCGCACGCCATTGCCCGCCAATTGGATATAACCCAAGTCGTTGCAGAAGTCTTACCTGAAGATAAAGCGCATTATATTCAAAAATTGCAACAACAGGGTAAAAAAGTTGCTTTTGTAGGCGATGGAATTAACGACGCGCCTGCCTTGGCACAAGCCGATGTCGGCATTGCGATTGGGACGGGAACGGATATTGCGATTGAGGCGGGTGAAGTAATTTTAATGCGGGGCGATTTGCGAGAAATTGTCACCGCAATTCATTTGGCGCGGCGTACTTTACGCACGATTAAAATAAATTTTTTCTGGGCGTATGCTTATAACATTGCATTAATTCCCTTGGCGGCGGGCGCGTTTTATCCCATGTTGGGGGTGTTGCTCGACCCAATGCTGGCAGCGGCGGCGATGAGTGTTTCCAGCTTATTTGTGGTCAGCAATAGTTTGCGTTTACAGCGTTTTGCACCACATACGGGTTTGATTTTGCCGATTGCGTGATGTGATGGGGGAGTTTTAACCCTAGAAGTTACGCTTCAAACTGAATAGTGTATGTTGTCCAAAGAGCTGATTGTAGGTGCGAATTTATTCGCATGCGCTTCTAATTTGAGCGCGTTGTGCGAATTTATTCGCACCTATAATCAGCTCAATTTACAAGGTGGAATACGCTACGCTATTCCACCCTACGACGACTAAATTTTTTATTCTTTGATAAAACCCTATGATTAAGGAGCAATTCTGTGAAAAAAGGCGGTTTAGCCTTGGTACTCTTGGCAATCATGGTAGGAATTTTTGCATATCAAAATGGCTATTTGCAAAAAAGTAGCGCGGCAACCCTAGACGTACAAAGTACCGCTGTCAGTCTTGGCAATGTGCAGCGCATGGTTTCAACCTCAGGCACAGTCAAAGCCTTGGTGACTTTGCTGGTCGGCTCACAACTTTCTGGGCAAATCACGGAATTAAATGCAGACTTCAACAGCGAAGTGAAGAAAAATCAAGTTATTGCCCGTATCGACCCCCGCACTTTTGAAATCAAAGTCGCAGAAGCCGCCGCCGCTGTCAGCGTTGCGGAAGCCTCAATCGCCTTGCAAGAAGCCACCTTGGCACGCTCTAAAGTCACAGCGGAAAATGCTCAGCGTGAAGCAAATCGTAATCAATCGTTAATTGCGAAAAACTTGGTTGCAGAATCCGCATTAGACAATTCTCGTGCTGCTGCCCAAGTGGCAAAAGCAGACGTTACCATCGCACAAGCCCAATTAGAAAATGCGAAAGCCACGTTAAAGCAACGCCAAGCAATTTTAGACAGCGCACGCATTGACTTGGAACGCACTTATATTCGTTCACCGATTACGGGAATTGTGGTTGACCGCAGCATTGACGTGGGGCAAACCGTCGCCGCGAGCTTGTCTGCCCCGACTTTATTCACCATTGCCCAAGATTTACGCAATGTGCAAATTGAAGCGCAAGTCGATGAAGCTGACATCGGGCAAATTAGTAACAGCAATCGCGTGACTTTTGGGGTCGATGCTTATCCGAATAAACAGTTTACGGGTAAAATCGAACAAATTCGCCTGTCGCCCACCAAATCGCAAAACGTGGTGACGTATACCGTCATCATCACCGCCGACAATCCCGATAAGCATTTATTACCGGGCATGACTGCCAATGTCGAAATCGTCACGGGCGAGCGTAAAAATGTATTGGTCATTCCGAATGAAGCCTTGCGTTTCCGTCCCAATGAAGCCGCACAAGTTTTAGTGCAGGACAATAAGGGCAAGGGTGCGGCACGGCGTGAACAAATGTTGAATAATTTAAAAGCTGAATTAAATCTTACGGCAGAAGAGTTGGAAAAAGTTCGCGCCGCCTTTGAAGCACAGTTAAGTCAAGCCCGTCCTGCTGCCAATAATGCCGCTCCTCCCCCTCCCGGAGAAACGGGCGTAAATCCCGCCGCCACTTTCATGGCGAAAATTGCCAAAGTGTTGCAGGAAACTTTGACTCCTGAACAATTCAAACGCTGGCAAGCTTTGCAACAAGGCAAACGTCGCACCGTGCAAATTTGG
>JBDKHS010000167.1:0-11222 GCA_039797505.1 Pseudomonadota bacterium
TTTGATAAGTATGCAGGTGATGAGGACTTTTGTTTTACAAAAACCGTCGTTCCAGTGCGTTTAGCACAATATGGACACGAGAAATTAATTTCTCGTTCTCAAGCTAAGCGTGTATTAGTGCGTATTGATCGTTTTAAGATTGTCATATTTGATTTTAAAGGGGTTGATATGATTGGACAAGCTTTTGCGGATGAGATTTTTAGGGTTTTCAGTAAACAATACCCTGATATTGAATTACTTCATGTGAATATGAGTAAAGAGGTTGAACAAATGATTTCACGGGCAAAATCTAGAACTGACTAGACTTTGAAGCAAGCTTTGTAGGTTGGATTGTCATTGGGAACCCAACCTTACGCCTTTTCCAATAATATGCGCAGCATGCCGAGCAATTCTTCTAAGTGACCCACAGAAAATAACGTTGTGACTGCAACTTGCCCGTTTAATTCTAAGCGGTAAAATTTCCAGCCCTCACCGTTGGTGACGATTCCGAAAACTGTCCGTTGAATACCTGCTTGCGCATTCATCCATTGACAAGCTTGCATTTCAACCAAGCACTGTGCTTCCCCTTGCATGAAATCATCTTTTTTAGCTTCGACCACGCATAACAAAGGGCACTCTAAAAAACCCTTATTTTCTGCAATCACATAATCAACCACGCCTGTTGCTTGTTCGCCTTGCAGAGGGGCGGATTTCCATATTTTAAATTGGGGAAAAGTGTTTAATGCCTCTTCACAAATCGCATCAATAAGCAGTTCTTTAGCGCGTTCTGAAATGGTCAAATCAAAATGTTGTTTTAAACGTTTTAAGCGTTCTTGTAAAAATACACTAGTTTCAATGGTTTTAAACGCAGGTAACCATTCTAATAAATTCGTTATCCCCAGTTGTTTAAAAGCTTCCATTTGGTTAAAACGCGAAAATGACTTTTTCTTTGAAGATTTCATTAAATTCTTTTCCTATACTCATCAGTTAATAAGTAATAAGCTCAATGCCATTAAATCAATAGCCGTGTAGGTTGGGCTGCCATTAGTGACCCAACCTAGCATTGATTTTCAAGCCCCTAAAAAACAATTTGCAAGCCTTTTTCTTGTACTAAATGCAGCAGTTTAAGGGCAATTCCCGTTGGGCGTTTTTGCCCCACTTCCCATTTTTGCACCGTAGAAACACTGGTATTTAAGAGAGCCGCAAATACAGATTGACTGACATTAGCGGCTTCCCGAATCTGTTTAATTTGTTCGGGTTCTAAGGGTTCAATCGGTGGTAAACACAAGCGGTCAAACTCCCGCATCGTGAGTTGATCCATCGCTCCAACACGATGAAAACCTTGTGCCGTTTGGTGAGCCGCTTCAAGAATAGCGGATTTATGTTTTTTCATGACATTCTACCTTGATGAGTTCGTTGGAACGTTCCAAATTTTCAATAAGCTGCGGCGGGTAATGTAGCAGTTCAGCGGCTAATCGTTTTAACGCGGTTTATTCTTTTTCGCTAATATTGCTGTGGTTATTTTTTTCAAACCCGAAAAACCAGTGAGTTTGGTAAATGTGCATTCAATTTAGTTCCATTAATGAATAACAACTATAGCACTAAGTGCTATGAATCTAAAAGGGACAGAATCGCCATTTTCGCAAAAAATAAAAAGTAGGTAACCAAGTTGTAGGCGAGAAATGTCTACCTTACAACACATAAACAAAGACCTGCTAGATTTTAAAAACCTAGCAGGTCTTGAATAATCATTTAATTTGGAAATAGTTTTTCTACAACCGCCACAAATAAACCGCTTCAGGCTTGAACTCACAATGCTCCAACGTTAGAACGAGATAAAGATTAAAGCGGTATTACGTCCCCTTTAGGAGATTTAGGGGTTTCTTTGAGCAGTTAAAAAATACTTTGAGACTTTCCCCTCCCTTTTTTTTCAAAGGATGCTGGGAAGCCAAAACTTGGAATTGCAACAAGTTGAATTCTTAAAGGGAGCTAGAGCCTGTCATCAAATAGGTTTCACTGCGCCCGAACCCCCTTAAAGATTAAAATCAGCCCCTAAATCCCCTAAAGGGGACTTAAAACCGCTTTAATTTTTGTGTTTAGCCCCCTTTAGGGGGTTGGGGGCGCAGTTAAGATTCAAATCTCCCGCATTATAACAGGCTATAGGCTTGATTGATGACACGCCCTAGCCTTACGCACATCCAATTTCTGCATCCGACAGATAACATGCTGGGTCTTCTGCCCACGCATCACCCGTTAATTGATGCGCGCGCACGCGGGTATTGCCGCCACAAATTGCCTGATAATGACAAGCTGCACATCGACCTTTTAGCGGGCGCGGCTGTTGTTTTAAACCCGCCATCAGCGGATCAGAGGTATCTTGCCAAATTTCAGAAAATGGACGCTCTAACACATTGCCCAGTGAGTAATGCCACCAAAAAGTATCCGGGTGCACCGTGCCCACATTATCAATATTGGAAATATTCACGCCTGAAGAATTACCACCCCACTGCTCTAATTTGGCACGTAAATGGGCAACCTTTTCGGCGGGAAAACGCTTTTCTGCCCAATGTAATAAATACACGCCGTCCGCATCATTATTGCCTGTGACCACTTCGTAATGCTGACCCGCTTGTTCCCAAGCCCAACATTGATCCAACAATAATTCCATCACCTCGCGAGTCATTTGGTGCACCACGTCATCTTTACGATTGCGATTACCGCGCCCTGCATAATTGAGATGCGATAAATAAAATTTATCAATCTGCTCCTGTTCTAACAAGCGCAACATTGCGGGAAATTCGGTGACATTGTCTTGGGTTAAGGTGAAACGCATCCCAATTTTAATCCCTTGTTCACGGCACAAACGCAGCGCGGCCAAGGACGCATCGAAGGCGCCCGCTTTACGTCGAAAGTGGTCATGAGTGTCGCGCAAACCGTCGAGACTGATGCCGACGTAGTCGTAATTTACCGCTGCAATTTTTTCGATATTTTCAGGCGTGATTAAAGTGCCATTAGTGGACAAGCCCACATAAAATCCCATCGCTTTGGCGCGGTGTGAAATCTCAAAAATATCAGGACGCAATAAAGGCTCTCCACCTGAAAGAATTAACACAGGCACACGAAATGCCTTCAAATCATCCATCACTTTGAAGACTTGTGCAGTATTTAATTCGTGGGGAAAATCGATGTCGGCAGAAATGGAATAACAATGTTTACAGGTCAAATTACAACGACGCACTAAATTCCAAATCACCACAGGTGCAGGCGGTTTGCGGGCTGCTTGTAAAGCAGTGGGCTGTTGCAATTCTCGCAAATATTGGCTGATGCGTAACATTTTATTTTTTCCTATTATTTTTTAATTGCGCCCCCAACCCCCTAAAGGGGGCTAAAGATAAAAGATTTAGTTTTTTAAGTCCCCTTTAGGGGATTTAGGGGCTTCTTTAGCCCCCTTTAGGGGGTTGGGGGCTTCTTTTAAATAGACGTTGAGACTCTTCTCGGGTCGGAGACGTATTTAAACTTAACTTCCAATCTGTAAACCCGTCTTTTTCAGAATTTTGGTGCTGAATAAAACTTCATGCCCCAAATTAAACTCGCCCAACAACGCTGCAATTTCTGCAATTTGTGCATCAACCACTTGCTGAGTTTTACCGTGCACCATTGCAAATAAATTATATTCCCACAGCGGCAAATGGCGCGGGCGGCGATAGCAATGCGTCACAAACGGCAATGCGCCGACTTGCGCCCCCAAGCTATCAACTTCCGTATCGGGCACATTCCACACCGTCATCCCGTTGTGTTTGTAACCCAGCGCATAATGATTGGGAACGGCGGCAATGCGTCGAATAACGCCATGATCGAGCATAAATTGCAGACGTTCCATGACTTGGAGCACAGGCACATTTAACTGTGCAGCAAGGGCATGATAAGGCTGTGGGGTGAGCGGTAAAGCTTTTTGGGTGGCACGAATTAATTCGCGATCAAAGGCAGTGAGGATAAATTGCATGTTATGCCTCGAATTTTAGACCAATATAATATTCTGTTTGTTTGGGCATGTTATACACGGTTAAAGTCGTCTGTTGTTCAATTAATTCAATCACTTCTACAACGCGCTCAGGCTGTTCTGTCGCCAGCACAAACCACATGTTTAATGAATGTTGGCGTGCATAATTGTGTGCAACTTCGGGAAAAGCATTCACAATCGCCGCAACTGCTTCAAAACGTTCCGCAGGCACAGCCAAGGCTGCAAGCGTCAAACCACCGCCTAAACGTTCAGCGTGATACATTGGGGCAAAACGACTGAGCACGCCCGTTTCCAATAAATGGGTTAAACGTTGCAATAATTCGCTTTCACTCAAATCAAGTTCTGCGGCAACTTGGGTATATGGAAATTCACAAATGGGAAAGCCTTGTTGCAAACGATTGATAATATTACGGTCGACTGCGTCCATCTTTAAGCGGCTTGGGTTTGGTGAGAGGAAGAGGCAGGGCGTGAATATAATGCGCCGCGTTGTTTGAAACATTGGCGGCTGAACAATACTTCATGTGGATAAGCATCGAGCTGACAGGCGGCGCGTAATTGCGTTAATTGTGCTAAAACACGGGGGCGATCTTGTCCATGAATCATGCAAAATAAATTATATCGCCATGCAGGCAAGCATCGGGGGCGACGATAACATAAAGTAATAAAAGGAAATTGTTTAATCGCGTGGGCAACATTGGCAATGTCGGCATCAGGCACATCGAGCACAATCATCGCATTGGCGCGATAGCCTAATTGTCGATGGCGCACCACCACCCCAAAACGTTTAATTGTGCCGTCGGCTTGCAAAGCGGCAAGGCGTGACAATAGAAATTCTTCAGTCACACCTAAATTCTGAGCCAGTGCTTGATAAGGTCGCGGAACGATTGGCAAACCTGTTTGAATCAAGGCGATTAATTGCTGATCTATGGCGGCTAAATGCTCCATTTTCCCCCTCCTCACAACTATTTTTAAGTACCTGATAAAAATTGTAACTTAAAAATTGGGTGGTAAATTTGATCTAGGCTTGTTTTTTGGGAATTTATTTGGAAAATAGCAAATCTTTTCTCAAGGTTTTGCCAGCGATTCAAGCGTGATTTTTGAAAAAGAGAGGGAGCAATCTGAGGATAATCTCAAAGTATTTTCAATACTTCTTTAACTGCGCCCCTAAAGAGAACTTAAAATCACTTTAATCTTTATCTTTAGCCCCCTTTAGGGGGTGGGGGCTTTCTTTAAAGTGACTTTGTGACTCTCCTCCCCTCAGCCTCGTAGGTTGGACTGCCAATGGCAACCCAACTGAACTCCTTTATTTTCGTTGGGTTAGCTTAGGTTAACCCAACCTACTTTAACTAGCCTTACTTCACGCTTAGCTTAATACTTTGGAACTTAGCTTAACAAGCTATGGATGGGATTATTCAATAACAGACGAAATTCATTCGCTAGCATGGGTTTTCCAAACAAGAAGCCTTGCACACAATCGCAGTTGTAATCTTGCAAAAATTTCAGTTGTTCGACTTTTTCCACACCTTCTGCGACCACTTCCAACTTTAAATTATGCGCCATCGCAATAATTGCACTGACTAAGGCACAATCATCGGCATCATGATCCATATCACGCACAAAAGACTGGTCGATTTTCAGCGTATCAATCGGGAAACGTTTCAAATAACTCAGTGAGGAATAGCCCGTTCCGAAATCGTCCACAGAAATCTGCATGCCCATTTTCTTCAAAGCATTCAAAGTTTCGATAGTGTCCTCGGCATTGGGCATGATTAAACTTTCAGTTAATTCCAGTTCCAACAAATGTGGATTCATCCCCGTTTCGCCCAGCACCCGTTCAATTGTGCTCAATAAATCAGCTTGCACAAATTGGCGTACCGATAAATTCACCGACACACTCAAGGGATGTTGACCCGTCCGTTGCCAGCATAAACTTTCTTCACAGGCAGTGCGCAACACCCATTCACCCAAGGGAATAATCAACCCTGTGTCTTCTGCCAAAGGAATGAATTGTGAAGGCGAGACCAGGTTAAAATCAGGACTGCGCCAACGCACCAAGGCTTCTGCGCCCAATAAACGCCCCGTTTTGATTTCATAGCGCGGTTGATACCAGACTTCAAACTCGTTGCATTCCAAGGCTTGGCGCAGTTTATTTTCCATATTTAAGCGTTCTGCCGATTCCAAATTTGCAGAAGAAATATAGAAACGGTAACTATTACGTCCTTGTTTTTTCGCAAGATACATTCCCACATCCGCATTTTTCATCAGCGTGCCCACATCCAGCCCATCTTGTGGATAAATACTGATGCCGATGCTTGGGGTGATATAAAATTCGTGCTGATCAAATTGCAGCGGAGTCATCAAGGTTTTGATGATGAAATCTGCCACCATCGCGGCATCGGTGGGATCGGTGATGTCACGCAGTAAAATCGTGAATTCATCCCCTCCCAAACGCGCAATCGTGTCGCTGGGTAAGCGGGTGCAGGTCAATAAACGCTTGCCGATTTCCTGCAACAGATGATCGCCTGCGGCATGTCCCAGAGTGTCATTGATGTATTTGAAATTGTCTAAATCGATGAACAAAATCGCCAAGGACTCATTATTATATTCTGCATATTCAATCGCTTGTTTAGCCCGCTTGATGAACAGCGCGCGGTTTGGCAAATTGGTCAGCGCGTCGTGATAAGCTTGGTAGGTCAGTTTTTGATTTGCCTTTTTTAAATCGATGGTGCGGATTGCGACCAGATTTTCCAATTGTTCACGGTGCTCTTCCAGCGCGCTGTCGCGTTCTTGAATCGCTTCCAGCATTTGATTGAAGCCATCGAATAAGCTGCCAATTTCATCAATGTGATTGGAGTCCGCTCGCAAACTGTAGTTTTGCTGAGTTGAAACCCGCCGCGTGAGATGCGCCAGTTGTAAAATCGGTTTGGTAATAATCCCTTGGAAATAAAAAGACAGGATAAATGCCAAAATCAGTGATAAGGACAGGATGAAAAATACAGTCCACAAGTACCAATGAATGCGCTCGGTTAGGGGTTTAAGCTCTAACCGCATTAATAACTCACCAATTTCCTCGCCGCTGGGGCTGGAAATTTTTTGTACGTATTGCAGATAGCTCGCCGTTTCTTGTAGCCCAGAGATGTTTAAGTCAGCCGCCGTAGGCAAGCTTTCAAAATCTATGCGTGTATAACTGCTATAAGGTTTTGGATGATTTTTTAGGTAAGCATAGGCGGCAATAATATGCTGATTCTCGGCACAAGCCCGCAGTAATTTATAGACTTCTTCTTGATAACCTTCACCAAAATACAAGGGCGAGGCAATATTGACCGCTGTAATTTTGGTTTGCACTTCTAGTTCTTGCGCCATAATTTTGCGTAAGAAAATTAATTCATTGGCAATTAATAAACCACTGGACAACAGCAAGACCATGCTGCTGATGGATACAATAATCAACATCAGTTTGTAGCGAATGGATAAGCGTTTAAAAAATGCCATGGTTTTTGCTCCTAATCTATTGTCATTAAAGGATTTTGTGCGCCAATTTCAATAGTTGTGAGCTGATTTTAATGCCCGCCCGCACTGCCGCATTACGATTAATGACAAAACGTAATTTTCCTTCAACTTTTGTAAATTCAATCATGCCCCCTTTTTCAGCAAAATCTGGAATATCGCTGACGGTGAGCAGGTGGCGGGTAGAGTGTAAGACTTGACTGAGTTCGCCGCGTTTAGATTCGCTGATAAACGCAATATCACAGTTACCAAGTTGATTGCCTGTAATTTGTTTAAACTCAAGAGGATGTCCATTAATTTTTTTATTAGCAATGACTTGTGAAAGTGAGCTGCTAATGGGATTTTCTCCTACCACGCAAAAAGTTAAAGTGTCATTTTCTCTATGCCATTCAATATATTGCGCAAATTGATAAATCTGATGCGCTTTTGTCGCATAATCGCTATTGGCTAATGCACTATTGTTGCTCAGTAAAAGACACAGCAAGAATAGTTCCATTTTAATTTTAGTGATGATATTCATTAGGATAAATCGCATAAGCACATTCATCGCTCAAAAAGATATATTGAATAATATGAGTCAGGTTTCCTACCTAAAGGGGCTTTATCGCCAAGCAACCTACTAAATATTAGGGCGAAAAGCTCCACAAATCTTACTACGGGAAAACAGTTAAACGATAGATTTAAAACGTAATTTTTGAGATTACAGTGTCGGTATTTCGATGAATACCTCAATAAAAAATGATTGTATCAGCAAGTTGCGTCAGATAAGCGCATCGGAGGCGTAAAATAAACGCAACTTACGAAATATTGACGGTGTCTATGGGGAAATAGCAGGGTAAAGGAAGGTATCACTAATATACCGTAATTAATCTTACTGAAAAACAGTGCTGTTCCTTACAGGCTGTTATGCGCACGTACCACTGAGAGACTTAGGCGATGGCTTCACAATATTCCGTCATCAGTTGTAGATTTTTCGACCCCCGAAAATAATTAATTTCTAATTTATAGGCAAGCTGCACCCGTTTTAGCGGGTTGGGCGGGGTGAAATGTTGGGCATAATTAAACAAAATCGCATCGATGACTTCTTGCCCACCCACGGGACGTAATTTCATTTTCAAATGTTTTTCTTTCAAAATCAGGTGTTCAATCACATCAAATTGCCCATCGAACACAGGCTCAGGAAATCCCTGTCCCCAAGGGCTAACCCCACGCAATTGCTCGGCAAGACTTACACTGAATTCTTGCGGCTGCAATTCGCCATCGCTATAAACCGTGCCGTATAGCTGATCCGCGCTGAGTTGTTGGCGTACGGCTTGATCGAATAATTGTTGAAATTCAGGAAAGGCAGCTTCCACCAAAGTTAAGCCCGCTGCCATCGCGTGCCCGCCAAATTGCGGAATCATGTTGGGGTGTTTAATCGCAATGCTTTCAATCACATCGCGCAAATGTACGCCTTTTACCGACCGCCCAGAAGCGCGTAAAAAACCCATTTGTGCGCGGGTGAACACCAACACGGGGCGATGCACCCGTTCTTTAATCCGTGAAGATAAAATGCCGATAACGCCTTGATGCCAATTCGGATCATATAAACACAGCCCAATCGCTAAATCTTGCGTGCTATCCAGTTGCAAACGCTCCAGCATTGCCAAAGCTTCTTGTTGCATTTCTGCCTCAACGAATTGCCGATCTTCATTAAAAGTTTGCAGAATTTTGGCGTATTCCAAGGCGGTTTCTGCATCTTCACTGAGCAGGCAATCAATGCCATAGCGCATATCATTCATGCGTCCAGCGGCATTCAAACGCGGGGCAAGGGCAAAACTTAAATCGCTGGCAACAATTTGGTCGGCTTGGCGTTTGGCGACGTTTAATAAGGCATTAATGCCTTGGCAGCCTTGTTGGGCGCGAATGCGACGCAGTCCTTGTTCAACTAAAATACGATTGTTGTAATCCAAGGGCACGACATCTGCCACCGTGCCCAGTGCAACTAAATCCAATAAATTGGCTAAATTGGGTTCGGGAATTTGCTGTTGGGTAAACCAGTTTTCGGCGCGTAATTTGGCACGCAGCGCGGACATGACGTAGAAAATCACCCCAACGCCTGCCAGATTTTTACTGGGGAATTCGTCGCCACGCTGGTTAGGATTCACAATTGCGTCGGCATTGGGCAGCACTAAGGGCGGTGCATGGTGGTCAGTGATTAAAACTTTAATGCCTGCGCGTTGAGCGGCGGCTACGCCTTCGACACTGGAGATGCCATTATCGACGGTGATTAGCAATTGCGGCTGATAATCTTGGGCAAGTTTGATGATTTCGGGGGTTAAACCGTAGCCGTGTTTTTCACGATTGGGCACGAGAAAATCGACTTGATGCGCCCCCAGTCGTGACAAGGCTTTCATCGCCACTGCACAACTGGTCGCGCCATCTACGTCATAATCGGCCACGATTAAAATCCGATAGCGTTCCCGCAAGGCTTCATATAACAGCGTAACCGCCGCTTCTATGTTACGTAAACTGTGATAGGGAAATAAATTTTGTAACGAATAATCAATCACTTGTGCAGGCACATCGTGACGTGCCGCCAACACGCGCTTGACCACGGGATGGAGGTTTTCAGGAAATTGTGAGGTGTCTGCGAGGGGACGACGTTGAATTACTTTATACATGCAAACACCTATTTTTGTTATTTGTAGAATGCACCTGTTTAGGCGGCATTATCTCTGGCTTTAGTTTTGACCACGGCGGCAATTTGTTGAGTCAAGGCTTCGACCAGTTGCGCATCATTACCTTCGACCATCACCCGAATTAACGGTTCTGTACCCGAAGGACGCAATAAAACCCGCCCATAACGCCCTAATTCCTGTTCTGCATCACGCACCGCTTGCTGCACTTCGCTGTTGGCTAATACATTGGTAGCATCGCAACTTAAGGGTACGTTAATCATGTGTTGCGGACATTTTTGCATGCCTTGTTTCAATACATGCAAGGGCAAACTGGTTTGCACGCTGATTGCCAAAATTTGCAACGCGGTGATAATGCCGTCGCCTGTCGTAGTGCGATCTAGGCAAAGAATATGCCCTGAAGACTCGCCGCCCAAGATGCCGTGATGTTGTTGCAACATTTCCAAAACATGACGATCCCCGACGGCGGCGCGGGCGAAACTAATCCCCCGTTGTTGCAAGGCTTGTTCTAAACCGAGATTGCTCATCACCGTACCAATCACTGTGCCTTGCAAAGTGCCTGCGGCATGGCGTGCGCTGGCAATGATAAACAGCAATTCGTCGCCATCGACGACTTCGCCATGTGCATCGACCATAATCACGCGGTCGCCATCGCCATCCAAAGCAATCCCTAAATCGGCTTGTTGTGCGACCACGGCAGTTTGCAAAGCTTGCGGCTGAGTTGCGCCATAACCTGCATTAATATTTAAACCATTGGGCTGTGTGCCAATCGTGACCACGGTCGCGCCCAATTCACGCAACACATTGGGGGCGACGTGATAAGTCGCGCCGTGGGCGCAATCGACAATAATTTTTAAGCCTTTAAGATTGATGTCGTAAGGAATGCTGCTTTTACAAAATTCAATATAACGCCCAGCGGCATCATGAATGCGTTCTGCTTTGCCCAAACGGTCTGAGGCAACCGTCCGCATTGGCAAATCCAATTCTGCTTCAATCGCAGTTTCGACTTCGTCGGGCAGTTTCATGCCTTTGCCAGA
>JBDKHS010000168.1:0-3622 GCA_039797505.1 Pseudomonadota bacterium
CGCCTTTGGGTTCTGTGGCAAAAATCACGGGTAAAGAAGGCTTACATTTCAAAGGCACTGCCAAAGTTTATGACTGTGAAGAAGAGATGTTGCACGCTTTGGAACGCAAGGAAATCGTCAAGGGCGACGTAGTGATTATTCGTTACGAAGGCCCGAAAGGCGGCCCAGGGATGCCTGAAATGTTGACTCCGACTTCAGCCATCATGGGCGCAGGTTTAGGTCAAGATGTGGCATTGCTCACCGATGGACGTTTTTCGGGCGGTTCACATGGTTTCATCGTGGGGCACATCGTACCTGAAGCCCAAGAAGGCGGCCCGATTGCTTTGGTGCAAAATGGCGACATCATCACCCTCGACGCAGAAAAGAAAGAAATCAACGTCGATGTCAGCCCCGAAGAAATGGCAAAACGTAAAGCCGCTTGGGTGATGCCGCCTTACAAAGCCACACGCGGCACTTTGTACAAATATATCAAGAATGTGAAAACCGCTTCTGAAGGTTGCGTGACTGACGAATAAGTCTGTTGTAAGTCGCTTTTAGAAATAAAAAACGCCTCTGGAAATTTCAGGGGCGTTTTTTATTTGTCGTGAGTTTAATCGGATAATCCTGCAAATCCTGATTCAGACAGCATCACGCCGTTTCACCCACAAAGATGGCAAGATACTCGCCACCACTTCATGATTTTGATTAAAGGTCTGCCAGCGAATTTTGACCACGCCCCAGTGTGGTTTGGAGTTGGATGGAATCACTTCTAAAATATCTCCGCGCACATAAATGCTGTCATCGGGGCGCACGGGTTTGGGCCAGCGAATTTCATCAACGCCTAAGCCAATAATACCATTCACAATATTTAAACCTGATTGCACAACCAATCGCATACACACACCATTCGTGTGCCAGCCGCTTGCCGCCAAACCATTAAATAAACTGTCTTTTGCCGTTTCTTGGTCGAGGTGAAAATGCTGTGGGTCAAAATGCGTGGCAAAACTAATAATGTCTTCTTTCGTCATCACCACGCTGGCGGTTTCAAAATAATCGCCCACGTGAAAATCTTCGAGATATAAAGAAACTGCATTGCTGAGTTTCATCGGAATGACTCCTGTAAATAAAAAAGCGGATTGACGTTACTTGATACATGATAAAAATAAACATAGACTGACAGCATAAATTAAGATCTAAGAAGGATATTTATGATAAAAAGCTTTCGAGCAAAAAGTCTAGAAGACTGCTTTAATAAAAAGTCATCTGCAGGCATCAAAGCTGATTTACGGAAAAGGGTACTAATTAAACTCGAGTCCATGGATGCGGCGAATTGTCTGAATGACTTGAAGACCCCACCTAGCAATTATTTGCATCCGTTACACGGAGATCGTGAAGGTTATTATGCGATTCGTGTGAATGCGGAGTGGCGGCTGGTATTTAGATTTGAAGAACCTAATTGTATTTACGATGTGATGCTAGAACAATATCACTAGTGACTTGTTAGGTTAGTAGTATGATGTGTTACGGAGTCATTAATATCCGTAACACTTTTTAAGGAGTACTTAGAGATAGTAATTATGAATATTACTGAGCGTAAACCCTATTCTCCCGGAGAAATCTTACAAGCAGAGTTTATGGAACCGCTGAATTTAACCCAGCGCAAACTTGCTGAGTTGTTGCATGTGTCTCAGCGACATGTGAGTGCTCTTATTCATGATAAGCGTAGTGTAACTATTGATACTGCATTGCGTTTAAGTAAATTATTTGGGAATAGCCCTGAGTATTGGCTAAATTTACAACTTAAAATGGATTTATGGAATGCACATTATGGTAGTCGACGTGCCGACTATCTTGAAATTCAGCGCATAACAGCTAATGACTAGCTTGGTTTCGTGTGTTAGTTATGGTTTTTACAGCAATATTAACCTGAGCTAGACACATGCCCCACCCGTTATAAACGGGTGGTTTTGTTTTAATTACTTGGTTTCGTTAAACAATTCGCGCCCAATCAACATCCGCCGAATTTCGGAAGTGCCCGCCCCAATTTCATAGAGTTTCGCATCACGCAATAAACGCCCTGTCGGATATTCATTGATGTAGCCGTTGCCGCCCAAGCATTGAATTGCTTCCAAAGTCATCCATGTTGCCTTTTCAGCGGCATACAAAATCGCCCCTGCGGCATCTTTGCGGGTGGTTTCGCCACGGTCACAGGCTTTCGCCACGGTGTAAACATAGGCGCGGCAACAATTTAGCGTGGTGTACATGTCAGCCAATTTGCCCTGCATTAATTGAAACTCGCCAATCGATTGCCCAAATTGGGTGCGCTCGTGTAAGTATGGCACGACCACATCCATGCACGCCTGCATAATTCCCAAAGGACCGCCCGCTAATACTACACGCTCATAATCCAAGCCACTCATCAACACACGCACGCCTTTGCCGACTTCATTGAGCACGTTTTCTTCAGGCACTTCGCAATCTTGAAATACCAGTTCACAGGTATTTGAACCGCGCATTCCCAATTTGTCTAATTTTTGGGCAGTGGAAAATCCTTTAAAACCTTTTTCGATAATAAAGGCGGTGATACCTTTAGAGCCTGCTTGCACGTCGGTTTTTGCGTAAACCACCAAAGTATCAGCATCAGGCCCGTTAGTAATCCACATTTTATTGCCGTTCAAAATATAGCGATCGCCTTTTTTGTCGGCGCGTAATTTCATGCTGACCACGTCCGAACCTGCATTCGGTTCGCTCATTGCCAACGCGCCAACGTGTTCACCACTGACCAGTTTTGGCAAATATTTTTGTTTTTGGGCGGCGGTGCCGTTGCGGTGAATTTGATTGACGCATAAATTGGAATGTGCGCCATAACTCAAGGCGACAGAGGCGGAGGCGCGGCTGATTTCTTCAACTGCGATAACGTGCTCTAAGTAGCCCATCGCTGAGCCGCCATATTCTTCCGCCACGGTAATGCCTAATAAACCCATGTCGCCAAATTTGCGCCATAAATCCATTGGAAACTCATTGAGTTTGTCCACTTCAGCTGCCCGAGGTGCGATTTCTTTCGCGGCAAAATCGGCAATGCTGGCGCGTAACATGTCGGCGGTTTCGCCCAAGTCGAAATTAAGCATAGGAATATGCATGATGATTTAAGTTCCTTTGGTGGTCATATTTTTTTGGTTTAGCTTCTCTCTTTTTCAAAGAGGGAGTAAGGTCTGAAGTTATTTGACGTTTACGTAAGCGTTACTATTCTATCATAATCTTAAGTGGGGATTACAAGCCTGTGCGGGGGAGTTTTACGGAGTCAGAACATAGAAGAAATGAAAAGGACTGGCAGTGCTCAAAGTACTGCCAGTCCTCGTTAAGTGGATATTCACGATGAAGACCTGCTAGGTTTTAAAAACCTAGCAGGTCTCATGTAAAAATTAAACTAACCTGAGTACGACGAAAAAGTCATTAGTCATCAGTTTAACGATGACATTAATAATCCTTCAAAAACTTTAAAAGCAGCCCTTAAGTTTATAAAGTTAGGAGTTACGCAGTTGGCGCAAAAGTAGCATCGAAAAGGGAATGAATCCGAAACGATGTGACGAATACGATTATATAAACTTTTTGGTTGCAGCTCAGAAAAGCTATAGCTGCCTTG
>JBDKHS010000169.1:0-4369 GCA_039797505.1 Pseudomonadota bacterium
TGACGCAACGCAATTACAAGAATAAACCTGCTGATGAGACCAAAAACCATGATTTTTCTTTGTGTTTTAAAGCAATAGGTCAAAAAAGTATCCGCTTTGAAAAAATCCAAGCTTTAGAAACACAGTTACAACGTGATTATCTTGAAGAATTCAATCTTGAGTTCAAGCTGAAAGAAACGCTAGATCAACAAGGTAACGTGTTAAAAACCTTGTTTTTGGTTGAACCTGTTATCCCGATGGAATTTCGTTTTAGCAATGATTTAGAAAACTCGGTCATTGCCCTCAGCATTACCAATTTTACCGAATTGGGTCAGAAAATCTATGTTATCAAGCCTGAAGAAGTGACCAGTGCTTTTGTTGATGAATTGGCAAAATATTTGAGCCGTCAGCCCAACAAATTGGCATTAAAACTCAAACCCATGCATGATGGGAAACGATCCCCCCCTGCCAGTAAAAAACCGCCCGCGCCCATCGTCAATTCCCCCACACCTAAAATAGTAACACCTCCTAAAGAACCCGAACAGGATTTAGAAGAATTTCAACAATGGCTATCTGAGCAGGTTCAAAAAATAGAATCCGAACAAGAGGCTAAAAAAGCCGCTGCCCCAAGAGGTTTGTTTGGAGGTTTGTTTAGCAAGATTGGATTAGGGCGAAAATCGCAATAATCTGAGTTTCTAAACCAGCACTTACACAAGCCACTTGATGAACCTCATGAAACTGTCGTATGTAAGACGGCTCACAGGCTGCAGCATCACACGACATTTTCTAAAAATCACCCGCAACTTGCGTTAAAATAATCGCTCATTTCCCACGATAAGCTTGTTTTAGCGTATGGCAACCACCGATTTTTCCGAACACACCCCGATGATGCAGCAATATTTGAGCATTAAGCTTGAATATCCTGAAATGTTATTGTTTTATCGCATGGGGGATTTTTACGAACTGTTTTTTGAAGACGCACAACGCGCCGCCCGCCTGCTCGACATCACCCTGACTGCACGCGGCAAAACCGCAGGGCAAAATATCCCGATGGCAGGCGTGCCGTTTCACGCGCTGGAAAATTATTTAGTCAAATTAGTGCGCCAAGGCGAATCAGCAGTGATTTGTGAACAAGTCGGCGACCCCGCTGCCAGCAAAGGCTTAGTCGAACGCAAAGTAACCCGCATCATCACGCCGGGCACGCTCACCGACGAGGCTTTATTAGAAGAACGCCAAGACAATTTACTCGCGGCAATTTACCAAGTCGAGCACACCTTTGGGCTGGCAAGTTTGGATTTATCCAGCGGTCGCTTTAACGTCACCGAAATGCCCAGTTTATCCTTATTACACAGTGAATTAGCACGCTTACGCCCCGCAGAAATTTTAATCAGTGAAAGCAGTTTATTCACCCTGCCCAGTGAACGCTTACGCAAACAACCCGATTGGTATTTCTCGCTCAGTACCGCACAACGCTTATTAAATCAACAATTTGGCACGCAAGATTTAGCAGGTTTTGGCTGCGAACATTTAAAAGTGGCATTACGCGCCGCAGGCTGTTTGCTGCAATATGCCAGCGACACCCAGCGCACCCAATTACCGCACATTCAAGGTTTGCGCTGGGAAAGACGTGAAGACAGTTTATTGCTCGACGCAGCCACGCGCCGCAATTTAGAACTCGACAATGGGCTGACGGGTAAACGCGAACACACTTTAATCAACGTGCTCGACCAATGCGCCACCCCAATGGGCAGCCGTTTATTGCGCCGCTGGCTGCATCGCCCCTTACGCGACACCGACGTGTTAAAAGCCCGCCATCACAGCATCGGCGTGTTATTAGAACAGCAAGGTTTCGACGCGCTGTATAAAAGTTTACGCGGCGTGGGCGACATAGAACGAATTTTAGCACGGGTTGCTTTGAAAACTGCACGTCCGCGCGATTTAAGCCAATTACGCACCGCTTTAAGTTTACTGCCTGATTTACATGAATTTTTATTGCCCATCGCCAGCCCTCGACTGCAAGAATTAAGCGCAGCGATTCAAGGTTTTCCCGAAGTGCATGCCTTATTAGCAGCAGCAATTTTGGAAAATCCACCAATGTTGGTGCGCGACGGCGGGGTAATTGCGGCGGGTTATGATGCGGATTTAGATGAATTACGCAATTTAAGCGAGCACGCAGGGCAATATTTAACTGATTTGGAAACCCAAGAACGCGCCCGCACAGGGTTTGCCAATTTAAAAGTGGGATTTAATCGAGTTCACGGCTATTACATCGAATTAAGTCGGATTCACACCGAAAACATTCCAGTGAATTACACCCGCCGCCAGACTTTAAAAGATGTAGAACGTTATATTACCCCCGAGCTAAAACAGTTTGAAGACAAGGTATTAAGCGCGCGAGAACGGGCGTTAGCGCGAGAAAAATATCTTTATGAGCGTTTATTAGAAAAATTACATCCGCCTTTACCAAAACTACAAGCTTGTGCTGCTGCTTTGGCAGAATTGGACGTGTTGCAGAATTTTGCCGAGCGCGCCAACAGCCTGCATTATTACCCGCCAGAATTCAGCCCAAAAGAAGGCATTGAAATTGTGGGCGGTCGGCATCCTGTGGTCGAAGCGGTGCAAGAAACCCCGTTTATGCCCAATGATGTGACTTTAGATAAACAGCAACGCATGTTAATTATTACTGGGCCCAATATGGGCGGTAAATCGGTGTTGATGCGGCAAACCGCGTTAATTGTGCTGATGGCGCATATTGGCAGTTTTGTGCCTGCGGATCGGGCGGTAATTGGGGCGATTGATGGGATTTTTACCCGCATTGGCGCGAACGATGATTTAGCGGGCGGGCGTTCCACGTTCATGGTGGAAATGACGGAAACCGCGAATATTTTGCACAATGCCACCCGCAACAGTTTAGTGCTCATGGATGAAATTGGGCGCGGCACGAGTACTTTTGATGGTTTGTCTTTGGCGTGGGCCTGTGCGGAACATTTGGCGCGACACATTGGCGCGTACACTTTATTTGCAACCCATTATTTTGAATTAACGCGCTTGCCAGAATTGTGCAAAGGCATTGAAAATATTCATTTAGATGCGGTTGAGCAAGGCGATAAATTGATTTTTATGCACGCGGTGAAATCGGGCGCGGCGAATAAAAGTTATGGTTTACAAGTGGCATTGTTGGCGGGTGTGCCTAGAAATGTGGTGGCACAAGCGCGTTTACGTTTGAAGCAATTAGAAGAGCAAGCGGCAACCATGCAGCCGCAGCAAAACCGTTTAAATTTTGGTGCGCCGCCGCCCGTGGTGGAAATCCTGCCTGAGCCTGTGAATCCTGTATTGGCACAATTAGCGAAGCTAGATGTTGAAGACATCAGCCCTAAACAGGCGCTAGCCTTGATTTATGAGTGGAAGGCTTTGCTGAAATAACCTGAGTTCGGGATAAGAAATCTTTGTAGTAGGGTGGAATAGCGTATTCCATCATGAAGCGCGATAGTTGTCTCGCTCCAGCATTGGAATGACTACCTCGTCGCTCCAGCAGCGAGGGTTTTACAAGCTTCTGCTGTACAAGGAGGGTCTTATCGATTCAACTGCGTCATGCCTAAGCGTTATCACCTTTCTTGGTGGAATACGCTACGCTATTCCACCCTACGAATTAACTTGGATTAAATAGTTACCCCTTTACCAAAGCGCAAGACTCACCAAAAATAGGCTTGCAGATTGAACAATACCGTATAAAATTCATATCGGTAAAATGTAATTATGCTCATCACAGCCCATTCCCCGATTCGTTGACTGCACTGGAAATAAGTATGCGTATTAAGCAAGGACAAGACCCCGTTTTTAAAGACCGTGTGCTGATTAACACCCCCAACTATCCCGGCATTCAGCGCAAATCAGGCGCGGGAAAATGGGTGGGCGCGGCCTTATTAGCCAGCAGTTTGGGCGGGGCGGGTTATTATTTTTACCCCACTTCAAACACAGGCGTTCAGCCGCTTCCTACAATGCCTGTCGAAACCCTTGCCACTAAACCCAGCGAAGTTAAGGAGGTTAAACCTGCCTCTAAACCCACGCCTGTTCACAAACCCCACGAACCCAGTAAACCCGCCGTTGTTGCAGCAACGCCACAGCCCGACACAGCGGAAAGTTTATTAAACAAAGCACGCGGACAAATTGCCAAATTACGCCTGACCTCGCCCGAAGGTGATAATGCCTATGCGACTTATCAAGCCTTGGTGAAACTTGATCCCAAACAAGCTTCACCAATTTTAGATGACATCGTGGTTTGGTATGTTGAACAGAATAAGAAATTGATTGAGAAAGAAAAGTTCAGCGAAGCCCATAAAAATTACGCAAAATTACGTGAACTCGCGCCGCAACATACCAGTGTTCCCAA
>JBDKHS010000170.1:0-3138 GCA_039797505.1 Pseudomonadota bacterium
ATTCAACAGGTAAGCAAAACTATAAATGTCGTGAGTGTGGTCGCCAATTTGTAGAACAACCCCAAAAGAAATACCTAAGTCAAGAAACATGGGCGCAGATAGATAAGTTGTTAAAAGAAAAGTTCCCCCTGCGCGGCATAGCCCGTGTGACAGGAATCTCAGGGACGTGGCTACAGCGTTATGTAAACTGTTTGTACGAGAAACAACGCTTAGAACCGCAGCCTGTAAAAAAAAGGGAAGTTGTGTTTAGAATGCGATGAGATGTGGTCATTTGTATGAAAGTCTCAAGAGAAAGTGTGGGTTAGCTTTAGACAGGGATTCACTGCCAGCGGTATATCGTCAATGTGCGGTGTGTTATACCGATTTCTGGGAGGCTTACAAGAAAGTGCTCCCCAGTAAACGACATAAAGCAGTAGGGAAGGAGACGGGTTTCACGAATCATATTGAGCGATTTAACAATACGTTAAGACAGCGAGTGAGTCGGTTAGTGCGGAAAACTTTCTCCAAGAAGTTAGATAATCATATCGGAGCTATCATTTATTTCATTAATCATTACAATCAATCAGTACTTCTTTTGCACTACCTAAAAAACTAAAGCATTCGTTCTTCCAAACAACGATTAATTGAGTTTTCCAACTCTTCAAGCTTAATCGGTTTAGTCACATAATCATTCATACCCGCCGCAATACATTGTTCACGGTATCCCTGCAAAGCATGAGCTGTCATTGCAATGATATAAGGGATTTTTCCAGGCTGCGTCCATTGTTGACGAATACGCCGCGTCGCTTCTAAACCATCCAACTTAGGCATTTGCACATCCATGAAAATTAAGTCATAAGTGCGATTTTCCAAAGCAGTCAGCACTTCTTCCCCATCATTTGCCACATCTGCACGATAACCTAAACGCTTCAACATCAGCAAGGCAACTTTTTGATTGGTAATATTATCTTCCGCTAACAAAATATGAATATTTTGCGGACTGTTGCTGTTGCTGGCTTTCGTGTTGTTGAGCTGTTTAATTTCATCTGTGGGGGTATGGGTGAAAACCGAACTGAGATTGCGATGTAAATGTGCTAATCTCACAGGTTTGTATAAATGTGCAGGAAATTGCGATTTATTCCCCAAATCCTGCCACGCCATTGAACCCAAAATCACCATGATCACAATGGGTAATTCTTTCACGCTATAGAGTTGACGGATTTCATAAGTCAACACCAAGCCATTCAGACGCGGCATTTCTAAATCCATCAAGATCGCATCAAACACTTGGCTGCGGGCGCGTAATAATTCTAGCGCGGCGACAGGATCAGTCATGGCAGTGACTTCACAACCCCAATGTTGTAACTGCTTGATTAATAAATTGAGATGTGTGAGATTGTCATCAATAATTAAAATACGCTTGCCTTTCAGAATAGGATCATTCGGATGCAAACATTGCGGGATGGGATTATCCACCACATCTGTCGCTAGCGTAAATTTGAAAGTTGAACCTGCATCTACGACACTTTTAACGCTGAAAGTCCCGCCCATCAATTCACAAAGCCGTTTACTAATCGCCAAACCCAAACCCGAACCCCCATAACGCCGTGTAATCGTGGCATCCACTTGGGTAAATTCTTCAAACAAGGAATCGATGCGGTCAGCGGGAATGCCGATGCCCGTGTCTTCAATCGCAAAACCGAGAATAATCCCTCCAGCGGCGTTGCTGGACTCGGTGGTAACATGCACACGAATTTCCCCATGCGCGGTAAATTTCACTGCATTGCTTAATAAATTCAATAAGATTTGACGTAAACGGGTAACGTCCCCTTTAATCGACAAGGGCACATTCGAGTCAAACAGCGTCACCAGTTCTAAGTTTTTAGCAGACGCTTTGGAAGCCACCAAATCCATAGCGGACTCGACACAATCCAGCACATTGAAGGGCGTAGATTCTAAATCTAATTTCCCCGCTTCAATCTTGGAAAAGTCTAAAATATCATTGATAAGCGATAATAAAGTTTCACCACTGCCGTGAATAGTTTGCACAAAATCAAGCTGTTCAGGTTTCAAATCGGTGTCGAGCAATAATTTTGTCATCCCAATCACCGCATTCATCGGGGTGCGAATTTCATGGCTCATATTGGCAAGAAATTCACCTTTAGAACGGCTGGCAGATTCGGCAGTATTTTTGGCTTGCTTCAATTGCACAATGGCGTGTTCTAATTCCCGATTGGTTTCAGAAAGTTGTGCGGTACGGATTTCAACTTCTTTGCTGGTATCTTCCAATAAAATGGCATTCATTTTGGCGGCGGTTTCTGCTTCTTCTTTGGCAAGAATCAATTCTTTTTCAGTGTGGGTGACGCGCCGTATAATTAAAAAGGCGATTAATAAGGTAATTATGATCGTAATCGCGCCCACGATACTGATAAATAAATGCCCATTTTCAGAGACTTCCATCGCTTGCTTTTCAGCATCGCGCGTGCTCTGGGTGTGAATTCGTAAGACTTGGCTGAGGGAATTTAAAGCTTCTTCATAAGCAGGTTTCAGCTTAAGCTGCATGATTGTCAGGGCTTGGTCACGTTTGCCATCGTGCAGGGCTTCAAGAATTTGGCTTTGTAAAGAGAGAGAAAGGGCTAAGTTTTTACGGGTACTTTCCAGGTATATGGTTTCGCTAGCGGAGGCGGGAATGGTTTGTAACTGTCCGTAAGCTATCGAGAAATCTTCATCTAATACTAAAAATTCGTTTTGATTTTTATCTTCTTCATTGGGAATGGCATATAACAAAGAATCATAAAGGGTATTGAGACGGCGTTGTACGATGTTATAAAGTAAAGAAGTCAGTTCAATCTTAACGTTACTTTGATCAACCACAGTTTGTAGACGTTGACTCACGTTTTGAATGCGGGATAAGCCTGTAACAATCAGTACCGATAATAAAATCACCATCATGGTGAAGCCAAGAATAATACTAAATTTGGAATTGATCGTTTTCATTGCGTAGGGTCACAACGGTGAGAATGTGAGTGCAGTGGAGTATGCGTGACAATCATATCACAGGCACTAAATTGACCAAAGCTTGTGACGCATTATCTCCTGTTTGCGTCAAAACGATGGGAGGGGAAGGGGTCGATGCTGTAGAAAACTGCGCCCCAACCC
>JBDKHS010000171.1:0-6624 GCA_039797505.1 Pseudomonadota bacterium
GCATACAGCGGAATAATTTCGGTGTGCGGCAATGAATGCTTGTGCAGGCTTTCGGTGGTTTCGCGAATGTCGCGTTCGCCACTGAGGAAAATCAAAATATCGCCGTGGCGTTCATGTGCGGTAATTTCGTCCACTGCGTCTACAATCGCTTGTTGTAAATCACGATCTTGCTCATCTTCGCCATGACTTTCCAAAGGACGATAACGCAGTTCCACGGGATACATGCGCCCCGTGACTTCAATAATCGGGGCATGGTCGAAATGTTCCGAAAAACGCTGGGTGTCAATCGTCGCAGAGGTAATAATCACTTTTAAATCAGGACGTTTGGGCAACAGTCGCTTTAAATAACCTAGCAAGAAATCAATGTTTAAACTGCGTTCGTGGGCCTCGTCAATAATCAGCGTATCATATTGATTTAAATAGCGGTCTGACTGGGTTTCTGCGAGCAAAATCCCATCGGTCATGAATTTTACATAGCTGTCGTGGCTGATTTGGTCACTAAAACGGATTTTATAACCGACAGCTTGCCCCAAAGGCAGATTTAATTCATTGGCGACGCGCTGCGCCACGGTGCGGGCGGCAATGCGACGCGGTTGAGTACACCCAATCAATCCCGCCACGCCGCGCCCCAATTCCAGACAAATTTTAGGCAGTTGCGTGGTTTTCCCCGAGCCGGTTTCGCCTGCAATAATCACCACCTGGTGCTTTTGAATCAGGTCGGCAATTTCAGCGCGGCGTTCACTGATCGGCAAATCATCGGCAAAACTAGGCTTCGGTAAATTTTGCAGGCGTTGCTGTCTGCGCTGCAAGGATTTTTCAATGGCGGCGGTGAGTTTGGTAATCAGCGCGGGATTGATTTCAGTTTTAGGATTTTTTTGGAGGGCGCGAATACGTTGTTGTAACTGGACTTGGTCACAACGCATCACATCCTGACAAAGCGTAGACAGGGTTTGTAAGAGCTTATTCATAGCACCGCGTAACTGCGTGAAATGGCTTATTATAACCTGAGTTCGGGCTAAGAAAAGTTTTTAGACGGTGACAACGAATGTCACGGTTACTTTAATTAACAAATTAACAAAATTGGATTTATTGAACTTAGGAGTGGCTCAGTTGAATTAAGCAGTTAAATTAATAAGCTCATTAATTCAATAAATTTTATCAAGCGTAGGGTGGAATAGGCGTAAGCCGTATTCCACCACAGTAGGAACTACGAAGCTGAAAGTACAATTTGTCTCGTTACAACGCTCCAGCGTTGGAATGACTACCTCGTCGCTCCAGCGGTCTAGAGTTATCACCTTTCTTGGTGGAATACGCTACGCTATTCCACCCTACGACTACTACGACTACTAAATTTTCTGTTCTTCCTTATCCCGAACTCAGGTAAATAATAAGTATCACCAATCAGCGATTTTTCCATTCAGGCATAATCTAGTTCATAATGCACGCACTGTTATAAACGCGCCGTTGCCGCACATAGGCTTAAAACACAACGGTATGACTTCTTTAAACGTTTGAATAGGTCATTTTATGAATCATTGGAAGAAAATACAGGGTTTTACCCTCATTGAAGTAATGGTGGTGGTGGTGATTTTAGGAATTCTTGCCGCGCTGGTTGTGCCAAAAATTATGAGCCGCCCCGACGAAGCGCGTATTACCAAAGTAAAACAAGATATTCGTGCATTAGAAGCCTCCTTGAAATTATACAAACTCGATAATTTCTCCTATCCCAGCACCGACCAAGGTTTAGAAGCTTTGGTGAATAAACCCACAGGCAATCCTGAACCGCGCAACTGGAAACAATATCTTGACCGCTTGCCCAAAGACCCTTGGGGCTTTCCATATAATTATTTAAATCCAGGCACACATGGCGAACTTGATTTGTATTCTTTAGGGGCAGATGGGCAACAAGGTGGCACGGGTGTGAATGCAGATGTGGGCAATTGGCAATTAGACTGAGCCTAAAATCAACTACACGAACATTTCTTCATAAGAAAACACAAAGGAATAAACCGCGTGAATCCTGATGTTTCAGTCTTAATCGTCTCGTTTAATACCTGCGAGACTTTGCGCCGTTGTTTACAAATTTTGCGCGATACCAGTCATGATGTCAGTTATGAAACCATTGTGATTGACAACGCCTCCCGCGATGCTTCTGCGGAGAGGGTGGCAGCGGAATTTCCCGAAGTGAAACTGATTCGTAGCCCCGAAAATTTAGGCTTTGCCGCCGCCAATAATCGGGGTTTTGAAATCGCACAAGGCAATTATATTGCGCTACTCAATTCTGACGCATTTCTAAGCCCCAAAGCTTTGCGCACTGCCCTGGATTATTTACAACAGCATCCGCGTGCCGCATTGGTGGGCGCACGGCTCACAGGTTCTCAGGGCGAATGGCAACCTTCGGCACGCATGATTCCCACCGTATGGGATCATTTATTTACCCTGAGTGGCTTGGCTGCAAAATATCCTCATTCTCACGTGTTTGGGCGCATCGACCGCACTTGGGCCAATCCCGACGCAGATGCCAAAGTGGATTGGGTTCCTGGGGCATTTTCATTGATTCGGCGCAGCGTGGTTGACAAAATTGGCTTATTTGACGAGCGTTTTTTCTTGTATTATGAAGAAGTTGACTTGTGCTTGCGTATTCAAAATGCGGGCTATGAAATCTGGTATTTGCCTGAAATCGTGGTGATTCATTTGGGGGGCGAATCTTCCAAAACACTGACCTTAGAAGGAGGGCATAGCCTTTCTAACAGCGGTGCACAAATTAACCTGTGGCAAATTCGCAGTGCTTTGCTGTTTCATCATAAAAACTTTGGAAAAATTTCAGCCTGGCTGTGGTGGCAAATCGAATACCGTTGGCATCAAGTGCGGGCTTGGAAAAATCGAGTTAAGCAACCTGCAAAAGCGGCATATTCACAGCATTTTTGCCAATTGTTACGCCAAGCTTGGCAGGATACGCAAGGTGGGGCGATTTCTCCGCCGCGCCCGTGGTAAATTGACCTGAGTTCGGGATAAAATTTTGTAGTAGGGTGGAATAGCGCAGCGTATTCCACCAAGAAAGGTGATAACGCTTGTGTCATCAATTAAGTTTTAACATAGCGTGTTTAAAAGTCTTTAAAAAAGCCCCCAACCCCCTAAAGGGGGCTAAACACAAAAATTAAAGCGGTTTTAAGTCCCCTTTAGGGGATTTAGGGGCTTCTTTAGCGGTTAATGCCTAATTGATGACACGCCCTAGGCATGACGCAGTTGAATCGGTAACTATTTATGGATTTGGCGGCGCAATCATTTCAAAGTAATTTAACAGCGTTTTTTGGGTGATGCGATTATTATTGTCATCGCTGACCATAAAGAAAAATGAGCCTTGATGATGCGTCAGCCCTTCAAAATTATCAACATGCCAACCCAAAGCACTGTTAAAAATCGCAATATCTTGCACAGGATTTTCCCCTGCCTCACAGTCAACACAATGTTTTAATTCAACTTGGCGCAAACTCATAATTAAGGGCAAGAGGGGTGAAACATAAGCGCGTTCCATCACTAACAACGCACCATCTGCCAAGGCTTCCATCGCCACCACCGCACTGTTTGGAGCTGTGTGTCGTGGAAATTGCCATTGCTGTCCGTCTAAAGAAAACACGGTAATTTTATCTTGGGGAAGATTTTTCAGCGGATATTCGGGCGTGGTTAAAATACCGAATTCTGGATGTAAAGTGACAGACTCTAACATCTTGTTATTATTCACATACAGCTTAGAGTTTTGCAGGGTTTCGGGCAAAGTATATTCATCAAGCTGCACGCCATCGGGACGCACCCGCGTGATTTTGGGTTTACGTTCAAACGAAGTAATTAATTCACTGTCGCCTTTTACCCCATTGTTGCCATTCCGCAAACTCAAGCCTTCAGAATCCGTGCTGTCTTTAGGCAACTTTTTCCCTTCAGTATCCGTCAGCACATAAGCCTTCAGCACTTCCACATCTTTCAAAACATGATCTTGAATAATTGGGCGCAGGTGAAACAAATTTCCCGTGTCCGAAATCGCATATAAAATCTGTTCATCTTCATCCCACGCCAAACCCGACAAGGATGCAGTTTCTATCCCGTTTACCACAGGATGATTCATCTGCACCGCGCCGTGTAAACGGATTTGCATAAAACTATCACCCACCGCGTGCTTTTCCCCAAAATTAAACGGCTCGGCGGCAAAACTACTACAGCACATCACACTGCTCAAAACACAGGCAAGAAGATTTTTCATTTATTTAACCAATTGGTTTAAATCGAAAATAGGCATCAGGATGGCAAGCACAATGCTCAATACTACGCCACCCATCGTTAAAATCAGTAAAGGTTCAAACAAGCCCAATAATACCCCGATTAAAGCTTCTAATTCACGTTCTTGCGTGATTGCGGCACGTTCTAACATCTGTTCTAAATTGCCGCTTGCCTCGCCACTGGCGACCAAATGCACCACCATCGGCGGGAATAAGCCACTTTGCGCTAAGGCAGTGTGTAAACTCGTGCCTTCGCGAACTTTTTCTGTCGCGGTCATCACCGCAGTACGCATATAACGGTTGCCAATCACTTGGCTGGTAATTGATAAAGCTTCCAAGGCAGGCACGCCGCTCGCTACCAAAATGCTTAAAGTGCGGGTGAAACGCGCGACATTGCTGCCACGTTCCAAGCGTCCAATCAGGGGTAAAGTTAATAAAAATCGATGCGCCCACGATTGCACATTTGGATAACGTAATAAATAACGCGCTCCAAAAATCATCATCACCAACACCGCGAGCAAAGCAAGCCCCCATTCACGCAAAAAGTCGCTGACCGCGATTAAGCTGCGGGTTAATAAAGGCAATTCTTGCTTGATATTGGCGAAAACTTGTACCACCTGCGGCACCACATAAGCGAGTAATCCCACCACCACCAGCACCGCAACCCCTGTGAGTAGCGCGGGGTAAAATAAAGCGAGTAAGGTTTTTTGACGAATGTATTGACGATTTTCGGTGTAATCGGCAAGGCGTTCGAGCACGATGTCTAAATGCCCCGATTGCTCGCCCGCCGCCACGGTGGCGCAGAATAAATCGGCAAACACGCTGGGAAATTCGCGCAAACCATCTGCCAAACTGTGCCCTTCCAACACGCGTGAGCGCACGGCAAGCAACATGCTTTTTAAACGAGGTTTTTCGGTTTGTTGAGAAACTGCCAGTAAGGCTTCTTCAAGGGCGAGACCTGCACGCACTAAAGTTGCCAGTTGGCGAGTGAGCAGGGCTAAATCGGTGGCACTGATGGGGACACGGCGGCGACGGCGTTGGCTGGTGGCGCGAATAACTTCTTCGAGGCTTAACGGGGTTAAACCTTGTTCGCGTAATTGCTGGCGAATTTGGCGCGCAGTGTCGCCTTCTAAAACGCCTTTACGGGTGCGTCCCGTTTTGTCGAGGGCAACATATTCAAAGGCAGGCATCGCAGTATTAAAAAATTCCTGAAAAATCAGGTTCTATTTTAACGAATTTAATCCGTGCGTGCTGTATTTATCGAATATCGAAATTTTGGGAAGTGCTTGGGGGAGTCTCACAACTTACAGACGACTCCCACCTATCGCCTGTAAGTTTTAGAAGTTAGCAGAGCTGTTCATGTTCATAAGCTCCGCTGGATTTAGTGAGGGATAACATTGGTGGCTTGCAAACCGTTTTTACCAGGCTTTGCAGTAAACTCCACTTCTTGCCCTTGGGTTAAAGCTTTGGGAGTGTTTTTGTTGCTAACTTGAATGGTGCTGAAATGTACAAACACTTCATCGCCATTTTGGGCGGTGATAAAGCCGAAACCGCTTTGCTTATCGAACCATTTCACCACACCCTTGCTCAAACCTTTGTGTTCACTCATAGAAACGTTTTGAGTCTCACCTCCTGCATGAGCCAAAACAGGCATGCCGATCAATAAAGCACTGACTAAACTGATTCTGAATACGATTTTTTTCATGTTGTTTCTCCGATTGTCACTGTGTATGTAGGGTGTACAAGTGTTATTTCATAATTAACTTGCAAGAGAGATAACAAAAACCGTACCAAGTCATAAAAAATAATTTAATATTATGATTATTATTGTTTTTTGTAATAAACACATTCTGCTTTTATGGAGAAATTCCCTGATAGTAAAAATGTCAGTCTGTCATTTTTTCGCCGTTACTACTGATTATTTTTCATTAATCCACAATAAAAACAATGACTAATATCCTATTCACTTATATGGATTAGTTCGGTGTGGACACGGCAATTGAATGATAAAAATGCGAAAAAATGGGAATTTTTACCATAGAGTCAGTATGTATAGCAAAGGAACAGGGTATTTTTGCGATGAAAGGATTGTTTTTACCCTGAAAAAGAAAAATCCCCTTGCGGGGATTTCGGTGGGGCATGAGAACTTAAAAACTTAGAATAAAGAATTAACGTAAACCTGCAATTGCGCCCCCATCAACCGCAATCGCGCTGCCTGTGATATAGGAAGCACAATCGGAACACAGGAAACCCACCAGCGTTCCCAACTCTCTGGGTTGACCATAACGTCCCGCAGGAATTTTGGAAAAATCTTGACTCATTTCTTCTTGCAAAGTCGCGCCGCGTTTACCTG
>JBDKHS010000172.1:0-5720 GCA_039797505.1 Pseudomonadota bacterium
GTAAACCCAGCATTCCACGGAATGGAGCGCGAATTTCAGTTTTTTCTAAACGCACTTGATCTAAAACTTGATGGGCGCGTGATTCGTCTAATTTAGCGCGGGCTTCGTCAAAGGCTTGGCGACTGGCAAGATTTTTCGCGACTAAATCTTTAGTGCGCTCAAAACTGAGATTGTTTAAATTTAACGTTGCATTACTCTGCGCCAAAGTCGCTTTATATTCAGCGGGGTCAAGACTGATCAGCGATTTACCTGCTTCCACAGTTTGCCCTTCACTGAAATGCAGGGCTTGAATTCGTCCCGCAATTTCGGAGCGCACAATGACATTTTCTTCCGCCCGCAAAGTGCCGACGGCGGTGGCTTCAATATTGACCGTGTCCACTTTGACATTGACCGCCTCAACTAAAGTTGGAGGGGGAGCGGCTGGGGCAGCAGGTTTCGGGGGATCAGCAGCAAGGCTACTGCTGGCATATAACGCGAGCAGCGGCATGAAATAGGAATATTTAGACATCAAGTAAAATCCTTTGAAATTAGCCTGTAAGACAGTGTAAATTTTTGCCGTAAGTTCTACAGATTATTTTGTAAATCAAACATTTAATACCGTGATAAAACTGCCACTATAAGCGGTTTATAGCTTGGCAAGTCGTCATCAAAAAGTTTTAGTAAAACAGTTGCTTATTATGGAGATACTGCACCACCTAATTTCAGGAGCACAGCATTTTGACGTGAGTTCACTTGAGTAAAATCACGTTAGAGATGAGTAAGACAGAGACAAGTGTAGTTGATGATTTGCAAATAGGGTAGTTCTCGGCAAAATTTAATCCGCCGTTCAACTGCAATTCAGTGTAAAATGTACGATCTGTCTTTCAAGACAGCGATAAATGCTTGTAAACAGTGTACAATGCGCCGTGATTTAACAAAATCATGGCTTGACAGTATTGTAGTAACACTATAAAATTTAAAACTTTTAATGAGATAACCCTTTCTTTGGAGTCACCGCTAATGAAAACCTTTAGCGCAAAATCCGAGACCGTTAAGCGCGACTGGTTCGTCGTCGATGCCGAAAACATGGTCTTAGGTCGCCTTGCGAGTGAAATCGCAAAACGTTTACGTGGTAAGCATAAACCTGAATATACCCCTCATGCTGATACGGGTGATTATATCATCGTGATCAATGCGGAGAAGGTTTGTGTCACGGGTCGGAAATCGACTGATAAAATGTATCATCACCACACGGGCTATATCGGTGGACTGAAATCAATCTCTTTCGATAAGTTGATTGTCAAAGCTCCCGAACGTGTGATCGAAGCTGCTGTCAAAGGGATGTTGCCTAAAGGTCCCTTAGGACGCGACATGTTCCGTAAATTGAAAGTTTATGCAGGTACTGAGCATAATCATACGGCACAACAACCCATTACCCTCAATTTAAACGGTTAAAGTTTTATGGCTGAAGCACAAAATTATGGTACGGGGCGGCGCAAAAGTTCAGCAGCCCGCGTATTCTTGAAAGCAGGTCAAGGCAATATCCTCGTCAATGATCGCACCTTAGAAGAATACTTTGGTCGCGAAACTGCACGTATGGTCGTTCGCCAACCTTTGGAACTCGTTGATCACGTCAGCACGTTTGATATTTATGTAACGGTACGTGGCGGCGGCAATACGGGACAAGCAGGTGCAATTCGTCACGCACTGACCCGTGCGTTAATCGACTATGATGAATCTTTGCGTATTCCCTTGCGTAAAGCAGGATTCGTAACCCGTGACGCACGCGAAGTGGAACGTAAGAAGATCGGCTTACACAAAGCGCGTAAACGTCCTCAATACTCCAAGCGTTAATATCACTTGCAGGCTAGGGGAACCCCGTCCTTTAGCCCCGCTTGGGGATATTCTTATCCCCAAATTTTTTCCCTGAAACTCCGCATCAAACTTTTTCCCCTCTAGTTTTATATCCAGAACTGTTTTATCCCTTAGAATGTCTTAAACATTCATCATAAAATACACGCCACGTCTAAATACCACAGCTTTTTAGTGATATTTTTAGCTATCGCTGATTAGGTTATACTAAAGTCGATATGACTTAATTGTGCCAATTTGTAGAAATCAGCCCTGTTGCGTCCACGTAGGAGTTTTTATCATGAATGCGCCGCTCAATCAGCGTAATTTCATCTATGGCGAGCTGATTCAAGCCAGTCATAGCTCGCTCAATGATGTGCTTCTTGCCCAAATCTTAGCCAGTTGGTATTGCGGTGAAGGACATTTACCCCTGTATTTAGGTTTAAATGCTGAAAACCATGCACTTATGCTAGAGGCGCATTTTCCTAAAGTGAGCTTGCCCGACATTCCACCCGCTCTTCTCGCCAAAAAACTCGACCTCAGTCAGATGTTGGAAGTTGATGAATTACGCAGTTTATTTTTACGCTATCGCGCTGGCTATTCGATGGATGAGGAATGGTTGGCTGATATTTTAATTGCAGGCTGTCTTGCTGACTTTCATCTGTGGCATAACTTGGGGTTATGGACGCGCCCCGATTTAAGACGTTTAATCGAGCACAATTTTCCAGAACTTGGGGCTAAAAATATCCACGACATGAAATGGAAAAAGTTTTTATATAAACAATTGTGTCTTGAAGAAGGTATTTATGTGTGTCGTGCCCCTTCTTGCGGGGTGTGTCGCGAATATAAAGACTGTTTTGGTTCGGAAGAAGATTAAAAAATCATCTCCCTCAGTTTTACAGAAACCGAGGGAAATGACGTTCAAGGCTTATTCGTAAGCGGCGGGGTCTCTTCTAAGGTTTTTTCAGATTCAACAGTATCCAAAATTTTTACAGGCAAATTCATCAGCTTGCTCAACTGATGTTGTGAAAAATGATATTCCACTCCTTTGTCAGGACGCGCCAAGATAAATTCTGGGGTTTGGCTGATGATTTTGAAATTCAAAGCAGCTTGATTTTGCAAACCGAGATTAATTTCACCTTGCGGTGGAAGATTCGGATTGGGATGATAGCGTTTCACACTCAAAGCCTGCAAATGTTCCCAAGTTTCCACCAAAGTATTTAAGGCATCTGCGCCCCCATTCAGTGTATTATCCACAGGTTTTAGCGAACTCCAGCGTCCTTCTTTAAGCTGTAAATGCAGATTCGGCAACTGTAATTCATTGAGTTTTGCAGAATTTCCCAAAGGTGAAAGATTTGCCAGCAACACCGCATCGCCATTCAAAAAATGGTGCACACTGTCGCTGAGCAAATAAATATCTGACTTGATTTTTAGATAGCGTAAATGCTCATTCATCGGCGATTGATCGCCAAATTCCATAACTAAATCATCGAACTGCACGCTAATCGGCGCGGGTGCAAGTTTCAGTTCGCTTAATTTCACTTGGCTTGCATCCAATTTACGATAATTACGCGTGCTCAATAATTGCAAAATTGCTTGAATTCTAAAATCATGAGCAGGCAATTGTAGCGGGCTGAGAATTTGCCAAACTCCTTGAGTTTTCTTGATTTCAATGGGTTCTTGCTCCACCCGTTCCACCCGCAAATGCTGCACTTGCAAAGGGTCTAGCGTGGTTAATTTTAGAGTTTCTTGGGTTTTAGTCTGTGCTGGGGGTAATTGCCAGATAATCACTCCTAAGCCAATAATTAACAATAATAATCCCAGATTTAATAGCCAACGTTGACGCATCACGCTTTTCTCCGTTGTAACCAAATAGTCACGCCCATACCCAATAAAATCAGGGGTAAAAACAATAAAAATAATACGCCCAACATCACTGTCGCCAAGGGAGAAAGTTCTAAACGGGTGTCAAAATTCGATTTTGCTGCAATCGCAATGAAATGGTCATCGCGTGCCAACCAATTTACAATTTTCAGCCCTAAATCCAAATTGCCCGCATTTGCCACAAAACTGTTCGCTAAGAAATCCCCATCACCAATAATCACCACGCGCTGCTGATTGGCAGTTTTTTCAGAATTGGCTTTTTTATCATCGGGTTTTGTTGCAGCCCCCCGCGCCCGTGTGAACGCTAAACCAATATCCAAAGGGCCTGCCACGTCTTTTTCAGGATTGAACTTGAGTGCACCGCGCAATTCGTCAGTTTCCGACCAAGCTTTGCTATTGGTGGTGAATAAAGCGATTTGTTCCCACGGCGCGGGAGCTTGTGCTTTCAAGGCGGTGGCTTGGGGAAACAGGCTTAAGTAGCGAAAATTTTCGGTAATTGGGTGTTCGCCATATTCAGTAATCGCGACCACGGCGGCTTGATTCACGCCGTATAATTGCGCGCTGGGGTCAACCACAGTGCCAGGCTGAATTTTCAAGCCAAATTTATCGGCTAATGCGCCCATGCCTTTTAAGCCGTCAGGGTCGAGTAACCATAATAAATTACCGCCTTTTTCGACATATTCATTCAACAATTGCACCTCGCCCGCCAACAAGTCTACACGCGGGCTGGCAACGACTAACACGCTGGTATTATCGGGAATTTGTGCTAATTTTGCGAAATTCAGGGCTTGAATTTTAAAACCGCGACTTTTTAATTGTTTTGCCCAATCATTGACATCGTAATTGTGCACATCGACGGGGCTACGTTCGCCATGCCCTTCTAAAAACACGAGGTAGCGATCATCGGCACGGGCGAGTCCTTGCAAAGTATTGGTTAATTCTTGTTCAGAAATCTGTTGTAAATGTTCATTACGCCCTTGATATTCAATAAATAATTCGCCCTGCATTTGAATGCCTCGCTCCCGCACTTCGTTGGGCGAGATGTCGGGGTCTACAAAACTCACGCTTAAATTTTTCTTGTGGCGTTGATAACGGGCGAGAAAATCACGCAAGACATTGCGCATACTTTCGTTGCCACTGCTCACATAAGCGGTGATATTGACGGGGTCGCGTAATTGGGTGAGCACTTGCAAACTCATGTCCGAAAGGCTGTGACGGCTGTTGTAGGTGACATCTGCCTGCCAGGTGTAGCGGGTGCTCAGCCATGCCAAAATACCTGTGAGCACGAATAACAGGATGATTAAAATAGTATTTTGAACACGGGTCTGAAAGCGCAGACGCGGGGTAAATTGCATAGTGGGTAAATCACTCCGTGTGTTTGAAAAAAATCAGCTATCCCCTGAAGGATAGCTATCTACACAAGTTTCATAACTATTTGATTATACAGTGAATTAATAAAACCAGAAGATTTGACAACCTATTGATTTACAATAATTTATTAAAGATGTGTAGATACCTATACCCTGAAGGGCTTCATTATTATCAATAATTCTTAGGAGTTACGCAGTTGAAACACTAATTCTTTTATTTACAATGAGTTAGTATTGTGCGCTGCACAATCGTGTTTCTAGTAAAATCAAACAGTTACTGATTCAACTGCGTAACTCCTAAATTCTAATATTATAGGAATTATTTGGAATCTTACATTTTAAGCTAAGTTTGTAAGATTGAGCTGATTGTAGGTGCGAATTTATTCGCATGCGTTTCTAATTCGAGTGCGTTGTGCGAATAAATTCGCACCTACAACTTACGTGTCTGTCATCAAATAGGCATTAACCGCAAAAGAAGCCCCTAAATCCCCTAAAGGGGACTTCAAATACTCAACAAATAGATAGTGCAAAAGAGGCAGTGATTTGTTGTAATGGTTAATGAAATAAATGATAGCTCCGATATGATTTTCTAACTTCTTGGAGAAAGTTTTCCGCACTAACCGACTCACTCGCTGT
>JBDKHS010000173.1:0-6785 GCA_039797505.1 Pseudomonadota bacterium
CAACAGTTTTGTGTTTCAATCCATACCAGCCCCGAAAGGCTGGTGAAATCCGCCTGCTACTGCGCCTGCTACTGCGCCTGCCGAGGTTTCAATCCATACCAGCCCCGAAAGGCTGGTGAAATGCCATAATGGCAAACTCATAATATCTAGGCTTTATTTGGTTGTCTAGCGCGAACTGTTTTCAAAAAGCAAAAAAGCCGCAAGTTTTCACAAACTCAAAAGTCACCTGCAATAAAATCAAAGAGATAGGCATTCGCGAACCTCCAGCGTTTTTTCCATCAAAACAGGTTCGCGTTTGCTCAAAATATCAGCGTCCCCTTCTCAAAATCAATCGCCTTGAAAGTGCCATACTCTTTGACATTTTTGGACAAAGGTTCTTGCAAACGATAAAAACGCAAATTGTCCTCATCGAGATTCACAACATCCAACAAATCCCGCTCCAAACTCTCATACTGCATTTGCGAAACCCGACATTCAAACACCGATTTCTGCACCCGTTGCCCATAATTCAGACAAGTTTTTGCCACTTTTCTCAAACGCGCCCTGCCTTTACTGGTTTCCGTAGAAACATCATAAGTCACTAAAATCAGCATGATAGCCCCTTATCGCGTTAAAAAAGGCACATAATGTTCAACATCGCCCCGCAGAAAACGCGCCAACAAACGCGCCTGCTCACAAGGCAACAAACCAATCGCCACCGCAGACTTATAAAGCGGATGTTGCACCGTTTCTAATTTGCGTTGCCGATACGCCGTCAACACCGTGCGCCGCCCCTTATCATTCAAATACACCGCGCCCCCAATCCGCTCATCAAAATCATCCTTTTGAATTTGCAAGCGATTAATCAAAGTGACTGCTAATCGATCCGCAAAAATCGCCCGAAATTCCTCCATCAAATCCAAAGCTAAGGCAGGTCGACCGGGGCGCAATTGATGAAAAAATCCCATTTGCGGGTCAAGCCCCACAGTTTCCAAAGCCGACACACAATCATGCGTTATCAAGGTGTATAAAAATGACAGCAAGGCATTCATCCGATTTCTAGGCGGGCGACGCGAACGCTCTTTAAATTCAAAAACTTCCCGTTGTTCAGGTTTAAGCAAATAATCAAACACCGAAAAATATCCCGTTGCTGCCTCCCCTTCAATGCCAAGCACTTCGCCCAAACTTTTAGCCCCTTTTAAAGCCCGCAAACTGGCGAGCAATTTTTGCGTCTGCGCCCGCAACAAGGCTTGATCGCTGCTTGAAGCACTGTCCCGCGCACTGCGTAACAACACTTGACGCGAATTGCGAATTTTTCCCGCAATGAAACTTTTCGCCAAAGTTAAACAAACTTCTGGCTTATCCGCTTGACGATATTGCGCTTGACGTAACAACACATTGCCACTAATCCCGCCTTCCAAACGCGCTTTAAAACGCCCGTTTCTATCCAAAAATACCACGCGGCAACCATGTTTCGCACAATAACTCAGTAAGGGCGAAGATAAAACAGAATTTCCAACACAAACAATCGCTTCCAGATTTAAAAAAGGAATCATTGCTTGTTTAACGCGCTGATATTTGTTCAAATGCAGCTCAGTTTCAAGCTGTTCCTCTGGTTTTTCAACCGCTTCACTGTCTTTTTCAGGAGGAGTCATAATCACCACGGCATCGCCTTCCAAACGGATATAACTGTGCGGAGTCATGACATAAAGCGTATTAAGCAGGCGTTGCATGATTAGGTTTCCTCGTCAGGATTGAGAGAAAATAACTCGGTATATAATTGATTTAATTCAGATGTTGCATTTAGAATTTCAGGTTTACAGATGTCATGCAGCGAACAGTTGAGGCAACGCCTATCATTCACAGCAGCAGGCATTCGGTCAGAACTTAACAAGTTGTGCACGGCTTGAATCACCTCTTGAGTCACCGCCCGTAAATTTTCATTAATCAGCACTTCACGGCGTTTTTTAGAAGAAGCGTAATAAACACTGCCTTTTGACACAGACACCGCTAACATTTCCTCGAGACATAAGGCTTGTGCGGCGACTTGAATATCATCGTGCAATTTTTCACGCTTATTACCTTGTTTATATTCAACAGGATACGGCTCACCCTCCGTGAAAAACTCAATTACATCCGCTTTTCCCGCCAGCCCATAGTGAAATGAATACAAAGGCAAGGCGAATTCCACCCGTTTCCCAACTGCCAGATAACTGAGTTTGGGATCATCGACGCGCTCATGCACTGCGTCGCCGCGCAAGGTATAAACGTTTTCAGCAAATTCTTGTTCTTGATGAATTAAAGCGCATTGGCGAGGGCAATAACTGTAATGCTGTAGGGCGGAAATTTGGATTAAATCTGCTTCTTTAAACATGATTTGCTCCTTTGGAAAGGGGACTTAAAGAAAGCCCCAACCCCCTAAAGGGGGCTAAAGATAAAATATTTTGTCTTTTAAGTCCCCTTTAGGGGATTTAGGGGCTTGTTTAAATCTTTAGCCCCCTTCAGGGGGTGGGGGCTTTTGTTTTAAAACGACCGCGAATCCAAAACTACACCCTTAGGCAGCGCATCTTTACTAAAAGTCACGCTGTAATCTGAGAAATTACGCGGGGTTGGAGATTCTGTTTTCACACTAATTAAATCGAAAAGCTTGTGTGCGGGTGCATTGCCTAGCTTGCTGTCGTGTTTGAAAATATACAAACCGCGAGCATTCATTTGCCCCCGCGCCGCAGAATGGTCGTGGTCAAACATGTTTTGTAAACTTTCAAAAAACAGGTCTAAATCTGCTTCAGAAAACTGGGTATCATTCGCCAAATGCGCAGAAATAAAGCCGTGGGCGCGATATAAACCATAAGGAATCGTGGCTTTACGCCCCATCGTGCGATTGTCACCGTTCTGATTTTTAGATTCATCTTCGGTAGTGACTGCCATGCGAGTAATACTGTGTTCAATCGCAATGACTGGGGAAATACTGCGTGCAAAGGTTAATTGCACCGCGCCCCGCACTTGTCCGCAATTAGTGCCCGTGCTCATCACTGCGCCAAAAGTACGCACGTCATAAAAGTTTTGACACATCCACGCCCGCGCTGCACTCACATCATCTTTGCTACCCTTGCGTTTTTCTTTTTTCGCAGGTTTTTTACCCTCCGCTTCAGGACTGGCAACTTCTTCAGTGCTGGCAGGATTCAAATTCAAGGCTTGATAAGCGCGTTCATTTTGCTGGTTTAAAATCGCCTTTTCTCGGACATAAATTTCATAAGGCGCACCTTCTTCTTTGGCAATGCTGACGTAATTCCGCACTTTACGTTTCAAACAGACATCGGTAATCAAGCCGTTCCCCGTTTCAGGATCGACGCGGGGCAAATTGCCTGCATCAGGATCGCCGTTGGGATTGCCGTCGGTGACATCGAATAAAAATACAAATTCATAGCGGTTTGCAATAGCAGTCATGTTGAAATCCTTTCAGTGAAAATTAGGCGGCTTTTTCGGCTTTATCAGCTTTTGGGGTGAAAAAAACTTGGCGTTGGTGGTAATAACCCAAGGCGAAACGGGCTTGATCAGGCAGGGCTAAAGTTGTGGGAAACTCTGAAACTTCAAACAAAATTTCCCCAATTAACTTTTCTGCATTCACCGCCTGCCCTTTGTAAGCAATTTTGCTAAGGTGATGATTTGCAAGCTTTAACAAGCGGGGAAATGCCACAATCGGGGTGCTGGAAGCTGCGCCATAATAGCGATCTCGAATTCCTGCATTAATATCGCCCAGTGCGTCAATTTGCGTTTTTTCCAAAGTCGCAAATAAACGCCCTAAACGATAGGCTACGTTCTTGTTTTCTAAGTCTAATGCCACAGTGATTTCCTCTTGTTTATTACGATTTAACCATGCTTTCATCAAGGCAGCATGATAATAATGAACTTCTCGTGCCGCTCTAACCCGTTGAATAACCGCATTTAGCAAGCTGTAAGGATAAGGCGTGTTATTCAAAATCGCATACATCACTTCGCCCGCCAATTTCGGGGGAATATTGTCCGCTTTGTTTAACAGCGCGGTTGAAACCAATAATCTGAACAAAGGCACATGATTGGGATAATGCGGCGCGTGGACGATTTCCAATTCATGAAAATATTGGCGCAGATGGTCGGATAAATTGGCGACGGTGTCGTGATACCAAAAACGGATGGCAATGCGTGAGGCATTCGGGGCAAGTCCGAGCACATAAAAAGTCGTGTTTTCAGCGTCTTCCGAGATTTTGCCCTTGTCTCGTGATTTCAGAAAAGCTTCAATCGCTGAGGCATTGCGGTCGGGATTATCTTTGGGCGATTCTGCAAAAAAGTCTGCAAAGCTTTCTTCTAATTCATTTTTTTCCGATGCCCACCAAATGGTGGACGCATCTCCCACTTGCATGCGTTGCGGCGAACCTTTTCGCAACAAGTAATTTAACGCGGTGGTGTAGGCATATTCTGCGGGTCTGCCCACGGGAGAATTGAAGCCATTTTCTTTATGGAAAGAAGTGAATGCAGGCGCGTTGAAAGAAACAATATTTCCACCTGAAGATTGTCCGCCCCAAATGCCTTTAATTGAGGCATGTAACTCACTGATATTGCTTTGTTCACCTGTAATTAAACAAAGTTTTTGTGAATCAGAAACTTGTTGCTCTTTGTTTTCCACAAAAGCTTGTACAACAGGACGTTGACAAATTAAGCGGCGTTCACTTTCGAGTTGAAAACTTAAACTGCCCGTACTTTCTGAAATTTCTTTCCACAAGGAATGCTCAAAAACTTTGCGGTATTCTTCTTTCTCAAAAAATTGAAGCACGGCACGAATGCCCACATCTTCAGTTTCTGGAAAACTTTCTTTAATCCGTTTGATAAAATCCTGCAAACAGCCTTGGGTGCGTTCAGGTTTGCCCTTGGTGTCAAAACCTAAAACATAACTGGTGTTATCCCACAGCAAATTAGCACTGATGCCCGAGGAACGTTTCACACTTTGCGGCACTAATTCCGATTTAATGCGTTTATCTTTTCCTTTGCCTTCAATGCGTGAAATGATTTCGACCAGCTCGCCTTGTGCGTTGATGACGAGCAAGTAGGAAATTTGCACATATTCAAAGCCAATCGGCGGCAAATCGGTATTTTCTTCTTGAGTCTTGCGCTGATAATAACGATGTAAGGCATGTAAAATCATCCTCTTATCTCCACTTTGCGAGAATCACACAGCAGGCGACCATTTTCCAAAGCAGCACGGAAAAAACGCGGCATCGGTTGGGCTTTGGAATAATCCATGTCGTACAACATCCAGCCTAATTCTTTGTTTTCATTGATAGGTTCAATCTTTTCCTCGCACAGTTCAAAATGGGCACTGAATTCACGACAACCTAAATAGGGTTGATTAAAACAGCGTCCTTTTTTCGCACGTTCTTGAAACATATCTAAGAATTTCAGCGGATTATCGGTTTCCCCAACATGCTCAGTCATCACAAAACGTGCATGAATCACATATTCCACATCTCGCAACAGCAGCGCGGCGCGTTGTTGCCTGTCTTCTTCAATATTCAAACCTAAATTACCGCGCCCTTGTTTCATTGCCGTTTGCACATTGCTGGTCGAAACTACGGAAGCGACTTCATTGCGCCGTACCGAAGTCCAGCGGATGGGTTTAATCACATCGATTTTTCGCACTTCCCAACGGATGGCGGGTTTCCATAACACCGCTTCCAAAATCGCACGCGCAGCGGAGGGAGTCATCACATCATAAGAGACGCGCTCGACTTTCATTTCTGGGCGCGTAAAACAGGCGAAATCGCCCCAGACTCGCAACGCTAAGTGATCAGGTGAAACATTCATTTTATCTCCTTTGGAAAAAACGCCTATAAACAGATACACTATAAAGCTACATAAATATTAAGTAAATAATTCGTCTTTCAAAATTACTCAGATTTTATTTTTATCTCGCTCCAATGCTCCTGCGTGGGAACGAAAAAATTTAAGGACTGGCAGTGCTGGCAGCACTGCCAGTCCTGATCACGCTGGACTCAAGACCTGCTAGGTTTTTGAAACCTAGCAGGTCTCAGACTCGATTGATTGTGATGCTTTACTTAATGACTGTGACCGAGAGTATGGGAACGAGATAAACTTATGTAATTACTACCGTGTTGTTACTGATACTTTGTAGTCTGTAGTCACATCCACACTCAAATTAAGTGATACTTTGATATTCCGAAAAAACTTTAAACAAATATTCCAGTTCGGGATGATCGTGATGATGAATGTAACGGTACTCCGTACATTTTTTCTTGCGAATTGTTTGTGGTGCATGGTTTTTCCTTTAAGAAAATAAATATTGTGTCTGGTTTGATTGTCAGACATGAAGTGAGTATAGTTATTTCATTAGCATCATGTCAATCAACATACACATAATTAAATTTAACATAACGTAAAGATTGTTAGATTATAAAAATAGATATGCTAGAATTACCGTCCCTACAGGATTTTCAAATTAGATTGAAATAACGTAGGCTGGATTGAAACACGTTATGTTGTAATTTTAATTATTGTGTTGATTGTACGGGCTATGTCTCTATTAATTAGGGACATAGCTACTCATAAACAATTTTTCCAATCCACTCCACAGTGATTCCCTCATGCCTACAATTCACGCACACATCAAAGAAATTAACGGTCAATTTGAAAGTCACGAATTAGCCGACCATCTCCAAGCCACCGCCGACCTTGCCGCCCAATTTGCCAAAGAAATGCAAAGTGAAGAATGGGCGCGTCTTGCAGGTTTATGGCACGACTTGGGAAAATATCAG
>JBDKHS010000174.1:0-3021 GCA_039797505.1 Pseudomonadota bacterium
ATGCTGGCACGGGTCATTCGCTCAGCACAGCGTGATAGTTCCCCCGAAAATATTCAGCGTTGCGTTAATGAAATTCATGACTTTTTTGCGCGTTATGAACGTGTTTTGCAACAAGACATTAACGCAATTTTTGGGTTATCTCACTAAATCCACCCTATTTTAACTACAAACATGCTCAGCGGTTTGTAGTCGCTTTCATTTCAAAAGGAGCATGAGCCTAATGTTTATCACTGTTGAACAAGCTATCCAACGTATTCAAGCGGGGGAAGTGCTGCTGCTCGCGGGCGATGAATCCTTGCTCAAGCAATTGCCACAAGGAACATGGATTGGCGGCACAATTCCCTATTTTATGAGCGAGACTGGTGGGCAATGCAATACACAATTGCTGTTTGCGCACACGCTCCCAAAAGATGTCCGTGTGACCAAGATTCACCATTACACTGAAGCAGAATTAGAAAGAATTCCAGAAGACGCGCCTGAAAATGGTTTTTCGGTGATTATAATTCCCGCAACCAGTGCAGCGCATGTCGCTTACGCACAAAACGCCCCAAGTTATCCAAGTATTTTCTTCAAGCCAATTATTGGCTGGATTGCAGGCGTACATTTGGATCAGGTGGGTAAAGTAAGCCCTAAAGTGTTCAATGGACAAACGACCGAAATCACTGAGCAAGCGGCAGTGGTGATGCACGTAAGTTTGCCCAGTGATCAAGTTGCCTTGATTAATATTTTCAACCTGTTCGAGCAGGGCGATGGCGACGAGATTTATTTTGAGGAAGAAGGCTTTAGCATTACCCACTGTATTATTAATGGCAAACCACGTAATTTTGCCCAGTATCTGCTTGAGCAAAAGACGGACATTAAATATCCCTTGGTCGCAGATTATTGTGGGGCAATGGTGAATGTGAGCTTTCAAGGCATTGACACCCAAAATCATGTGGTCAATTTATATGCGCCTGTCTTTGCACATACCGCCTATAAAATTGCTGCGCCTGTGAAGGATTATGTCAGTGCTTTTCAAAAGGCATTTCCCGAAGGAGTCGAGCCAATTTTTGCCTGTAACTGCATTTTGAATTATCTATATTCAGAATTGGAAGGGAAGAAAACAGGGGCGATTGTAGGGCCCATGACTTTTGGTGAGGTTGCTTATCAGTTGCTAAATCAAACCTTGGTGTATCTCGAAATTAAGCGGGTGTAATGATGGAAAATACGGTGATTCAATATGATTATGAAATGAGTTTGGATCACCGTGAATTTTTGCGAACTTTCTCGCAGGTTTTTCCGCAGGGTGGTTATTTATACCAAAATAATCAATTGATGATTGAGCGCGGCATACAGCGCATAGTGGTTTCTCTCGCACCCAGCAGCGAGCGTAAAATTGCGTTATTAAGTCTTCCTGTCACGCAGGTAAAATTTGAGTTTTTTTACACTGAGCCTGAAATAGCAGATGAGTGGATGCAGCAGATTATGCGGTATTTCCAGCGGGGTGGGGGATAAGCGGTTAAATCTAATTATTTAAAAAATCTGACGAATTGCCAAAGCTGATAATAAATCTCCCCGCTTTTATGCTTCACAAAGTAGATACACCCTAGGGCGTGTCATCAATTAAGCTGCGCCCCCACCCCCTTAAAGATTAAAACCAGCCCCTAAATCCCCTAAAGGGGACTTAACAGCTTATTAATCTTAGGAGTTACGCAGTTAAATCACTAACTATTTAATTTTAATGTAAATACGGTTGTGCAGCTCGTAGGGTGTACAGAACCGATTTGAAATCTTCCCTATTTTGAAATTAAGCTTCAAACTGAATAGTGTCTGTTGTCAAAAGAGTTAAGTGTAGGTGCGAATTTATTCGCACAACGCGCTCGAATTAGAAGCGCATGCGAATAAATTCGCACCTACAATCAGCTATTTTGCCCATATAAACGATCCAGTCTGAAGCTTAACTTTAGGACAGGAACGATTTCAAATGGGTTCTATAATTAAAGTTTTTCTTTAATTCTGAAAATCCCTGAATCCTGATTCAGACAAATACAATTCTTTTTAAGTTTTTGGGAAACAAGCGAACGACAAAAGCCGTGACTTCAAAAAGCAAGCCCAGCTAATAAGACGTGTTATAATCGGGAAATGAACTTCAAAGATCAACTTTGCAAGCAAAGTCGTGTAGAATTGGTGCCGAGAAAAGGACTTGAACCTTCACGGGGTTACCCCCACTAACACCTGAAGCTAGCGCGTCTACCAATTTCGCCACCTCGGCACTTTTAAGACTGTGAATACTAACTAACGAGAATAATTTTGTCAATGAGAAAATCAAAAAAATCCATTCCCAGCAACGATCCTTTCCAAAAACGCGAGGCGGAGAAGTATGAACGCCCCATCGCCAGCCGTGAACACATCATGGCACAACTCACTGAACTTGGCGCACCAATGCGTATGAATCATATCGCAGAGTGTCTAAAACTCACTGATGAAGTGGATTTGGAAGCCTTACGTCGCCGCTTGAAAGCCATGGAACGGGATGGACAACTCATCCGTAATCGGCGCGGGGAATATGGTCTTGCCAAGAAAATGGATTTGGTACGCGGGCGATTGATTGGACATCCTGATGGCTTTGGTTTTTTAGTGCCTGATGATGGAAGCAGCGACCTGTTTATGAATGAAAAGCAAATGCGCAGTTTAATTCATGGGGATCGCGTGCTTGCAAGCATCGGTGGGATTGATCACCGTGGGCGGCGTGAAGGAATTGTGGTCGAAGTTTTAGAACGCAATACGCAAGAAATCGTGGGGCGTTATTTTCAACAAAGCCAGCATGTGGGCAGTGTTGAACCGAATAATCGGCGTATCAACCACACTATTATTGTGCCTAAAGGCGAACAAAATGGCGCAGTGGATGGTCAAATTGTCGTCGTGCGTTTATTAGAACAACCCAGCAGCCATCAACCCCCCGTTGGGCAAGTGATTGAAGTTTTAGGCAATCATCGTGCGCCCGGCATGGAAATCGACATTGCAATTCGCGCCCATGATTTG
>JBDKHS010000175.1:0-9556 GCA_039797505.1 Pseudomonadota bacterium
AACCGACTTCATCCGATTTTACGCAAACTTCAAACGAACATTCGGGGTGAGAAATCACTTTAGTTTCAGGATACTTTTCCAGAAACGCATCAATGTGTTGCGGCTGAAATAATTGGTGCACCGAGCAAAAGCCTTTCCACAAAATCATTTTTGCATTACGAATTTGTTCAACGCTCAAACCGCCCCGAGGCTGATTAAAATCCCACGTCACCATTGCTTCCAAGGGAATGCCCATGCGATAACCTGTATTGCGCCCTAAATGTTGGTCGGGGAAAAATAACACTTTTTCACGCTGTGAAAACGCCCATTCCAAGACTTGGCGGGCATTGCTGGAGGTGCAAACTACGCCTTGATGCTTGCCGCAAAAGGCTTTCAAATCCGCCGCAGAATTAATATACGTCACAGGCGTGATTTGCGTATCCGCATCCAACACTTCGGAAAGCTCTTTCCAAGCGCGTTCGACTTTGGAAAGGTTCGCCATGTCTGCCATCGAACAGCCTGCGGCAAGATCGGGCAAAATCGAAATTTGTTCAGGACGGCTCATAATATCCGCAACTTCTGCCATGAAATGCACGCCACAAAACACGATATATTCGGCGGCGGATTTTGCAGCTTCGCGGGATAATTTCAGCGAATCTCCTGAAAGGTCAGAATATTTAAACACTTCAGCACGCTGATAGTGATGCCCTAAAATCACAAGGCGGTCTCCTAAAGCGTGTTTTGCCGCACGAATGCGCGCATCACAAGCTTCATCACTGAGTGCGGTGTATTGTTCAATAGCAAGTTCGGGAGTACCCATATTTATTACCTACGCTGCTCAAAAAAAGGGGTGATAAGCAAATTTGTTACTTGGAATATAGACTAGATAGTTTAGTTTTGCAACTTAAGTCTGTGCGCTGATTTCCTGTGCTTTTCGGGGAAAAGCGGCGTGGAATTATAGCACTTTGGATTTTGAAGGGCGGAGGGGGAGTTTTAAAAGAAGTTCCTAATCTTGAGGAGAATATAAAATTCGCTTTTAACTGCACCCCCAACCCCCTAAAGGGGGCTAAAGATAAAAATTGAAGTGATTTTAAGTCCCCTTTAGGGGGGCGCAGTTAAAGGGGGTTAAAAATACTTTGGGACTCTCCTCCTCTAAAGAGGACTTTAAAGATAAAAATGTGTTGTGTTTCGCCCCCTTTAGGGGGTTGGGGGCTTTCTTTAGTAAAACACGGCTCATATTTCCCTTACGCTCCAAACAAGTTGCATTTCTTATAAACCTTACGCTGGCTATAATGTTATCTTTGTGCAACTTAACTCAAGCGACGAACTCAAAATTATGTTAATTCCTGTGATTTTATCGGGCGGCGTTGGCAGCCGTTTGTGGCCACTTTCCCGTGAACATTATCCCAAGCAATTATTAGCCTTAGTCGGACAAAATACTTTATTGCAAGACACGGTATTGCGCCTGAAAAATTTGCCCGAAGTCGCACCGCCGCTGGTGGTTTGCAATGAAAGCCACCGCTTTTTGATTGCTGAACAGTTACGCAGTATTCAGATTCATCCTGAACATTTGATTTTAGAACCCGAAGGACGTAATACTGCACCCGCCGCCGCTGTTGCCGCGTTGGCAGCGCAAAATTATGATTTAGACCCAATTATTTTAGTGTTGCCTGCGGATCATTTAATTAAAAATGTGGAGGTCTTTTGTGCACAAGTGGAAGCCGCGCTCCCTTTAGCAGCCGCAGGGCATTTAGTCACGTTTGGCATTGTGCCCAACACACCTGAAACAGGCTACGGCTATATTCAAGCGGGGCAAGCTGTGGGCGAATCGGCGTTTAAAGTAGCGCGTTTTGTCGAAAAGCCCGCACTCGCCTTAGCACAAGAATATGTTGCGGCAGGTGATTATTATTGGAATAGCGGAATGTTTTTATTCAAAGCGTCGCGCTATTTAGAAGAATTAGAAAAATTTGCGCCCAAGATTTTCGGCGCGTGTCAAGAATCGGTGTATGGCGCAACCCAAGACGAGGATTTCATGCGCCTTAGCAAGCAAGCTTTTTTAAATTGTCCCAGCGATTCGATTGACTATGCCGTCATGGAACGCACACAAGATGCGGTTATTTTGCCTTTGGATGCAGGCTGGAATGATGTCGGGGCGTGGTCTGCGTTGTGGGAAGTCAGTGAACAAGATACGCAAGGCAATGTTTGCATTGGTGATGTGCTCACTGAAGCTTCAGAAAACTGTTATTTACGTTCCGAATATCGTTTGATTGCGGCATTGGGGATGAAAGATCATATCATTGTGGAAACGGCGGATGCAGTTTTAGTGGCGCACAAGGATTATGTGCAAGATGTGAAAAAAATAGTAAACCAACTCAAAGCCACGGCGCGACAAGAAGCGGATTTACACAGAAAAGTGCATCGTCCTTGGGGCACGTATGAAAATATTGATGTAGAAGAACGTTTTCAAGTGAAACGCATTCAAGTCAAGCCCGGCGCGAGCTTGTCTTTACAAATGCACTATCATCGTTCAGAGCATTGGATTGTGGTGAAAGGCACGGCACAAGTCACGCGCGGCGAAGAAACTTTTGTACTGTCGGAAAATCAGTCAACTTATATTCCGCTCGGTGTGAAACATCGCTTAGAAAATCCAGGAAAATTGCCTTTAGAATTAATTGAAGTGCAATCGGGAAGTTATTTGGGCGAAGATGACATTGTGCGCTTTGAAGATGTCTATGGTCGTCATGCCACTTAAAGCATCACCATCATGGTGCAACTGTATCAAATCCAACAATCACACTTGTTGAAAACTGAGCAAACCCGTGCAGTCGAGTGTACAAAAAGTAAGCTTTTTGTGTAATATGGCGTTTAAACATGCGGTGTTGTAAATTTTAGGAACTTTTAAAAATTTAGGTATGTTTGTTGCTTAGTAATTGACATTATCACAAGTGCCTCCATATTGAAGGTATAAAGTCTCACTTACAGGAGTAATCATGATGAAACTTTCTTATAAGAAGGTCGATTGCGCTGCTGAAGAACAAAGCTATCAGGAAGAACTGATGTTACGTTTAGAACCTGTAAGCATTACTTCGATGCCGATTCATACCACACAATGGAAACCTGAGTTTGAAGCTATTTATGCTCAAGTTTGTGCTGAAGCCCTGCGTCCTGCGACGGATAAACGCTATTTAAACTGAGCGTTTGTTTAATTTTCACAACTTGAAAGCCCGACATCAGTTTTAAACGGTGTCGGGCTTTTGTATTTCTGAGTTTTATTAGGAAGTGCTTTTTAAAACGGACACTATATTCACTTTATGAAGAGAAATTATTTCTTCAACACAAATTCCACCAAAATAATTTTGGCAATAAATCCGACAAAACCCAATCCCAACGCCAAGAACAACACGAAATAACCGAATTTTCCTGCATTCGATTCTTTTGCCAAGCGGTAAATAATAAACAACATGTAGAGAATCAGCCCTAAAATTCCGAAGGTCACGAAGTGCTCTTCAAATTTCATCCATGTTTTCACGTCCATAACGCAACTGTTTACCTCTGAAAAGTGGGTTAAATACCCAATGATTTAAGTAATAAAGGCAGTAAAAATGCACTGACAATGCCCGTTAACCCAATCGCCAAGCCTGCAAATGCGCCTGCTAATTGGCTGATGTCAAAAGCATACGCCGTGCCAAAACCGTGGGCACTTAAGCCCAAGGCAAAGCCTTTGACGCTGTCGTGACGAATATTTAATAATCGGTATAAAGGCGCGGCGATTAAGCAACCAATCGCGCCCGTAATCAGCACCAACCCCGCTGTCAGCGCAGGCAAGCCGCCAATTTTTTCAGAAATCCCCATCGCAATGGGCGAAGTCACCGATTTTGGGGCAAGCGACATGATTGTTTCCCGCGACGCGCCCATCCAAATCCCCACTGCAACCGCAGATAAAGCGGCGGTGGTCGCTCCTGTGAAACAAGCAATCATCAGCGGGAAAAACATGCGTTTCACCCAATCCAAATGGTGATAAAGCGGGATTGCCAGCGCGACGGTTGCTGTCCCTAATAGAAAGTGTACAAATTGCGCGCCTTTGAAATAAGTCTCATAAGAAATATTGGCGACTTTTAAGAAAGTAATCAGCACTGCCATACTGAGTAACACGGGGTGAAATAGGGCACTTTTCCCAAGCTTTTTATTCAACCACACGCAGCACTGAAACGTGACTAAGGTCACGGTCAAACTCAATAAGGGGCTGGCAGCAAGATAAACCCAGAGTGAAGATAAGTCAGCGGTGGTTTTAGTCATAGGGATTTTCTTTGTCGATGGGGTGTTCTGTGAGGAATTTCAAAACGACTGCGGTCACTGCCATCGTCACAATCGTGCTCACCACCAACGCGACACTGATCACTAACCAATCTTTAGAAATTAATTTGAAATGCTCCATCAAGCCAACCCCTGCAGGCACATACAGCAAGGCGAGATTATTCAGTAAAGCATCGCTGACAATTTGCACGGTTTTTGGTACAGAACCTTTGAGAATTAAAAAAATCAGTAAGAGCACCATACCAATCACAGGGCCTGGTACGGGAAAATTCAGCAGGCGTACCAAGACTTCGCCGCAGAGTTGGCAAATTAATAAAATTGAAATTCCAAGTAACATGATGACTTCCTGAGTCGTTTAGAAATACTGCGCCCCCAACCTCCCCTAAAGGAGGCTACAGATAAAGATTAACAAGCTGTTAAGTCCCCTTTAGGGGATTTAGGGGCGCAGTTAAAGGGGGTTAAAAATACTTTTCTCGTTCCCAAACTCTGCTTCACTGCCATTAAGTTAAGTCGATAGGTAGTGAAATCTGGGAGTTTAAGGACTGGCAGTGCTCGTAGCACTGCCAGTCCTCATCACGCTTAACTCAAGACCTGCTAGATTTTAAAAACCTAGCAGGTCTCATGCTCGATTTAAGCCTTATTCTCCCTTAAATGAGGTTGCAGATTTCCAAAATCTTCAAGCAGAGCTTGACTTGCAGGCATTCCCAAACGGAGTTTGGGAACGAGGACAAAATTGAAATTCCAAGTATAGTGCTAATAGGATGTGCTGAGGAATAAAGCGCATCATTATTTAAGACCTTGTAGATTTTTAAAACCCAGAAGGTCTTACGCATGATTTGAACCGCTTATTTAGCACGACTCAACTTTACCCGCAACGCATCAATAAACGTAAACACCACAGGCACAATCAACAAACTCAAAGCGGTTGAAGTGATTAAACCGCCAATCACCGCAATTGCCATTGGCTGGCGAAAACTGGGGTCACCGCCCCAACCCAAAGCCAAGGGCAACATTCCCGCCACCATTGCCACCGTAGTCATCATGATAGGACGGGCGCGTTTGCGACAAGCATCAATCAACGCCTCTGTTTGCGACAGACCATACTCTTTGATCCCCATCACTGCAAAATCCACCAGCAGAATAGAATTTTTGGTGACAATCCCCAGCAACATTACCAAGCCGATTAACACAGGCAAACCTAATTCTCCATGTGCACTGGCAAGTAAGGCGACAAATGCGCCACCAATCGACAAGGGCACAGCGGATAAAATCGTAATCGGCAAAAACCAGTCTTTAAACAACAGCACCAGCACGCAATACACGCATAAAATCCCAGTAATTAAGGCAGTGGCAAAACCTGTGAACAATTCCACCATCACTTCTGCATCACCCGATTCGATAAAGCGCACGGAAGAAGGCATGGTTTGCACGCTGGGCAAAGTTTTAGCCGCTTTCAACGCCTCGCCCAAAGGATAGCCGCCCAAATCTGTGACTAAAGTCACACGGCGTTCGCGGTCATAACGGTCAATTTGTGAAGGGCCACTACTGATAAATACCTCCGCAATACTTTCCAAAGGCACGAGTCCATTTTTCCCAGGCACGCGTAAATTGGAAACCGCTTGAATATCTTGGCGCACGTTGTCAGGCATTTGCACGCGAATATCAATTTGACGTTTGTCTAAATTCAATTTCGCAAGTGCCGCATCAAAATCCCCACTCAAAGCAATGCGCAAGGTTTCCCCAATCGCTTGCGTAGTCACGCCGCGTTCTGCGGCAAGACTGGCATTCGGGCGCACGGTAATTTCGCCGCGCTCTAAACTGGCAGTTGATGTGACGTTACGCAAATAACCCAAGCCACGAATCTCATGTTCTAAAGCTTGGGCACTGAGCTTTAACGCGGCGGCATCGGGGCTTGCCAAAATAATCATCATTTTTTCCCCAGGTCCACCGCCGCCCAAAGAAAAGCGTGCGCCTGCGACTTTTTGCAATTTGGCACGTAATTGATTTTCAATGACTTGCTGTTTTGGGCGCGTGCCGCGTGGGCTCATAATCACCATAATCGCGGCTTTGCGCACTTCGCCCGCCGTGGTTGGGGATTTACCCGCTTGTTGTGCCGCGCCTGCGGTGACAAATACAGTTTCTACGCCTTCCGTGTCCACAATCGCTTTTCGGGCTTCTTCAGCAATCGCCAAAGTGGTGCTTAAGCGCGTGCTTGGCGGCAATTCCATACTAATCGTAGTGAAACCTTCATCTGAGGCAGGAATAAAGCCTGTGGGCAACAGTGGCACTAAGGCCAGCGAGCCGATAAAAAACGCAATGCCCATAAATAAAGTAAATTTGCGATAGTGCAAACACCAAGCCGCCAACCGCAAATAGCCGCGCATCAACCAGCCTTCTTTTTCCTCATGCGGACTCGCTTTGACCAAGGCGACTGCCATCATCGGCGTGATTAAACGCGCCACCAATAAGGACACCAACACTGCCACCACCAAAGTCCAACCAAATTGTTTGAACACCATGCCGGGGATGCCGCTCATTAACGCCGTCGGTAAAAACACCACCACTAAAGTGGCAGTGGTGGCAATCACCGCCAAGGCAATTTCATTGACTGCGTCAATCGTGGCTTGTCGCGCAGATTTGCCCAAACGCAAATGGCGTGCAATATTTTCCACTTCCACAATCGCATCATCGACCAAAATCCCCACTACCACCGCCAAGGCAAGCAAGGTAATGGTATTTAAGGAATAATTTGCCCATGCCATGAATGCAAAGGTTGGAATAATCGACAAGGGCAAGGCAACCGCCCCCATCAAAGTCGCGTGCGCATCGCGTAAAAATAGCCAAATTACTAACACCGCCAAAATTGCACCTTCATACAACATTTCCATCGAGCCTTGATATTGCTCGTTGGTTTTGGCAACGCTGGAACGAATCAATTGCACGCGTAAATCGGGATTGCTGGCTTGTAATTTTGCAAGCACTCGCTCAGCACCTTGTGCAATCCGACTTTCATCAAAGCCCCGCGCCCGTGAAACTTGAAAACCCACCGCAGGCTTGCCGTCGAGCATTGCGCCTTGCGAAGGTTCTGCAGTGGTGTCTTTCACCGTGGCAATTTGGTCGAGGCGTACAGAACGCCCATTGGCTAAGGCAATTGGTAAGGCTTCCAAATCCGCAGCACGTTGCACGGTGGCAATGGTGCGCACCCCTTGATCCGTGCCGCCCAATTGTCCACGTCCACCCGAAGCTTCTTGTTGTACGCGTTTCAAGGCGCGTGAGACATCTGCCGCCGTCACGCCTAAAGAAGCCAAGCGGGCAGGATCAACCAGAATTTGCACTTCACGTTGTACCCCGCCGACACGAGAAAATTCGCCCACGCCGCGCACCCCGAGCATGGCTTTTGCCACGATGTCATCCACAAACCATGACAAGGCTTCTTCGGTTTTGGTGCTGCTTGAGATTGCATAAGTCAACGTGGGTCCACCGGGGCCTACATTAATTTTACTGATTTGCGGTTCTTGCAAATCGGTCGGCAAATTGTTGCGGACGCGATCAATCGCATCTTTCACATCAATCAAGGCATCGGATAAATTGCGTTCTAAAACAAATTCCACCATCAAAAACACTGTGCTATCAGTAATTGTGGTGTAGACATGTTTTAAACCTGTGAGTGTGGCTAAAGAATCCTCGACTTTACGCGCCACTTCCGTTTCTAATTGCGAAGGCGCAGCCCCAGGTAAACGTAAACTGATCGTAATTGTGGGCAAGTCTAAATCAGGAAAGCTTTGAATATTAAGGCGATTAAATCCCCATAATCCTGCAAATGTCAGCAAGATAAATAATAAAATTGAAGGGATAGGGTTGCGAATTGACCAGGTTGCAAAATTCATGATTTAGCTTCCCGCCACATTGCTGGGCACGACTTTGACTAAATCACCATCATTCAGAAAACCCGCGCCGCGCACAATCACTTGATCGCCCAATTTAATGCCTTGTAATACTTCAATTTGTCCCGCTTGGCGGCGACCTGTGCCGATTAAGATTTGTTGGGCATGCTCGTTATTCAGCACAAATACAGAAGTTCTTCCATCACGAATCACCACGCTGTCTGCGGGAATAATCAAGGCATCTGATTGATTGAGTTCAATACGCCCGTTGGCATACATCGCGGCGCGTGCGCTGCCGTGGGCGGGTAAATCAATATATGCAATTCCAAGACGCGAATTAACATCTAAAGCAGGGGCAAGTTGGCGCACTTTGCCGACTAATTTACTGCCGTCAGGTAAAGTTAAATTCGCACTCATGCCGATGTGCACTTGTGCGATTTGTTGCGCGGTGAGTTCGGCACGCCATTCTAAACGTCCTTGTCGAATCAGCCGAAACAGTTCTGTACCAATCGCTGGCACTTGTCCAAGCATGGCACTCAAGCTGCTGATCACGCCATCATCAGGTGCAAGCACGCGCGTGCCTTCTAAACGTACTTTTAAAGAGGCAAGTGTTGCTTCAACCAAGGCTTTTTGGGCGAGCGTGGTTTTGGCTTGGGTGATGGATTGTAGCGCGTCTTGTTCGCTGATGGCTTTTTTGTTTTGCAAAGTCAGCACGCGCTCGCGATTGGCATTGGCTTGTTTTAAATTGGCCTCGGCTTGGGCAAGATTGGCTTCCGCTTGGGCAATTTCAGCGCGCACAGTGCGGTCGTCAAAGCGTGCTAATAAATCGCCACGTTTGACTTGGTCGCCGACATTGACACGAATTTCTTCGAGCGGTAAACCCGCCACCCGCGCCCCGACTAAGGCATCTTGCCAGGAACTGATCGCGCCTTGCGCTTCAATGCTTTGGGTCCAGGTAGCTTTGCTGACGTTGGCAACGGTGACAGTGGCTGCGGCGGAAATTTTGGCAGGTTTTTCGTTTTGGGCAAACAGCTTGGGAGAATGGAGTATCAGGCTGGCGAAAAATATCGCTGCATAATTAGCAATGATTTTCATTAGATATTCTCATGAGGAAGGATTAGAAGGTTTGGAGGAATTTGGGGAAAGCGTGCGTTGTTGGCAGTCGGCAATCAAGCGTTCAAAGGCTTTGCGAATCAGCCATGCGACTTGGGAACTTGCGCCACCTTGTTGTAAACCCAAGGTGGATGCGCCAATCGCAGCACAATGAAATAACATGAATTCTTCTTCGGTGGGAAGCAAACCGTGCGCTTTCAGCACTTTGGTAAAATGGGCGTGGATGTCGTTTTGAAATTCAAGCATCCATTGCCGCAAACTGATGT
>JBDKHS010000176.1:0-4988 GCA_039797505.1 Pseudomonadota bacterium
CGCACTTTGAAACGGTCCACCACCACTTCAATCGTATGTTTTTTATATAAATCTAAACTGGGCGGCTCGTCTAAATTAATCACTTCGCCATTGACCCGCGCCCGAATAAAGCCTTGTGCCAATAAACTTTCAAATAATTGAATATGTTCACCTTTACGCTCTTTAATCGCAGGCGCGAGCAGCATTAATGCCGTGCCTTCGGGCAAAGCTAACACTTGATCCACCATTTGGCTGACGGTTTGCGCACTTAATAAAATGCGATGCGTGGGGCATTCAGGCTCACCGACGCGGGCGAATAGCAGGCGCAAATAATCATAAATTTCAGTGACCGTGCCCACGGTGGAGCGCGGATTGTGTGAAGTCGATTTCTGTTCAATCGAAATTGCGGGCGATAAACCTTCGATGTGGTCTAGTTCGGGCTTTTCCATCATCGATAAAAATTGCCGCGCATAAGCAGACAAGGACTCGACATAGCGGCGTTGTCCTTCGGCATAAATCGTATCGAAGGCGAGCGAAGATTTTCCCGAACCCGATAAACCCGTGATGACAATCAATTTATCGCGGGGCAAATCAAGGTCGATATTTTTTAAATTGTGGGTTCGCACCCCGCGCAGCCGTATCGTGTCCATTGCCATGTTAGTTTCTCCAAGCGTTTAAAAATTCGTCAAAATGTGGCTTATTTTCGCGGCGCAAAGTCTCTTTAATCCGCGTCATTTCGGTTTTGACTTGTTCAGGGCTTAAGCGTCCGCGCATTTGTTCAAAACGCAAATACACCAGATAAGTGTTTAACACGTCGGTTTCGCAGTAATTGCGGATTTCAGGCAATTGACCTTTTAAGTAGGCATCCCAGACTTGCGAGCCGTCCATGCCCATTTTTCCGGGGAAACCGAGCATTTTGGAAATCTCGTCCAATTTGCTGGACGCGCCGCGTTGAAAATTGGCGAGCACGTCCATTAAATCTAAATGGCGTTCATGAAAACGATTTAAGTAATTGTTCCATTTAAAATCGCCATCGTTTTTCCAATACAGCGGCGCGCTGACCCCGTGCAATAAACTGCGGTAATGAATCACGGGCAAGTCGAAACCTGCGCCATTCCATGAAACCAGCGTCGGGGCGTAATGTTGAATGCCTTTGAAGAAATCTTGCAGTAATTCGGCTTCGCTGGAATGCAATTCCCCAATCGATTTCACCACCAATTTTTCTGGGGTGCTGAGCACGATAGAAATCGCGACAATGCGTTGTAAATGCGGGCGCAATAAAGAATCGAGTTCGCCCGTTTCTTGGTTGCGGTTGTGAAACATCACGCGAGAAACGTCTTCTTCGCTTAATTTCTGCATTTCAACGGGATTGCCATATAAAACTCGCCCTGATTCGGTGTCGGGCACGGTTTCAATATCAAACACTAATACATTCATCCAATTTCCTTTAGGGTGTGAACCCTTGTTATTCAGAGGGATAGTTCAATTGTACCCACACGCGCTAGCATGTTATCACTTTTGGTAAGCTCTTCGTTTACAGCGAGGTGATCCACCGATTTCTAGCTGTCGATGGTTTTATCACTCAATAGATGAAGTTGGGTATGGATAGAAACAAACCAACAGATATGGGGTAACTTGGGTTAGAAAGAAAAAGAAGCCCCCAATCCACTGAAGGGGGCTAAACACAAAATATTTTTGAGTGTTTAAAATCGCCTTTAGGGGATGTAGGGGCTGCTTTAAGCCGTATACCGATCTCACTATTTTTTAAGTCTAGCCTTTCACACGGGTTGAACCGTCCAAAGTCAGCAAACTGCCATATAAATCAGGGCGACGGTCACGGAACAAACCCCACGAAGCCCGTTGGGCGCGTAATTTAGCCAAATCAAATTCAGCCGTTAAAATCGCCTCTTCATCGCGCCCTGCTTCACGAATAATTTTACCCGTGGCATCGGCAATAAACGAACAACCGTAGAAGGTAATTCCGCAACAATCGCCATCTTCGCGCCCAATCCGATTTGACGCAATCACAGGCATTAAATTCGCGCCTGCATGCCCTTGCATGACCCGTTGCCAGTGTCCGCTGGAATCAATGCTAGAATCTTGTGGTTCTGAACCAATGGCGGTGGGATAAAATAATAACTCCGCACCTTGCAAAGCCATTGCCCGCGCCGCTTCAGGAAACCATTGATCCCAACAAATTCCAATTCCAATATTCGCATAACGGGTTTTCCACACTTTAAAACCCGTATCGCCGCCATTAAAGTAATACTTTTCTTGATAGCCTGGTCCATCAGGAATATGGCTTTTACGATACACCCCCAGCGTTGCACCATCGGCATCAAACACGATAATGGAATTGTAATGGGCGCATTGTTCACGCTCGAAAAAGCTAATCGGCAATACCACTGCCAACTCTTTCGCCAAGGCACTAAAGCGTTGCAACATTGGGTTGTTTTCGACAGGCTTTGCCAAGGCAAACAAGGATTGTTTTTGGTCGGTGCAAAAATAAGGCGTTTCAAATAATTCTTGTAACAAAATAATCTGCGCCCCTTGCTGGGCGGCTTGGCGCACAAAAGATTCCGCTCTGTCTAAATTGGCGGGAATGTCCCAACTGCAAGCAAATTGTGTGGCGGCAACGCGAACTAAGCTCATGATAATGTTCTCGGAGTAGTGATAATGATCAAGTTTAACTGCGCCTCTCAAGCCTCCTAAAGTGGGCTAAAGACTAAAACAAGCCCCTAAATCTCCTAAAGGGAACTTGATAAGGATAAAATCTTTTATCTTTAGCCACCACTAGGGGAATGAGGGTCTTTTTTAATGCTTCCCCTTGGTGAAAGGGAGTGTTTTATGCTGTGAATATTGAGGCTTATATTTTTGATCTATAATAACGGATTAATATTGCGAAACCTTTGCAGTGGCTTGTGCAAATCCCAACACTCGTCTCCTTTGTCCCGTAATTTTGCGGGCAGAATTTCGCATTTTTCAAATTCACGTATATTATAACGAGAAAGTTATCCCAACTGGGCTGCGAGCTTTGAGTACACTATGAAATTTCTCTACGATTTTTTCCCGATTTTACTATTTTTTATCGCTTACAAAACCTTCGATATTTACGTCGCCACCGCCGTCGCCATGATTTCCTCTGTGGTGCAAGTGGGCGCGTTTTGGCTGCAACATCGTCGTGTGGAAACCATGCACTTGGTCACGCTGGTGTCGATGATGGTGCTTGGCAGCATTACTTTACTATTGCACGATGAAACTTTCATCAAATGGAAGCCCACCGTGGTTGAATGGGCGTTTGCAATTGCCTTTCTCATCAGTCAGTTTGTTGGGAAAAAAACCTTGGTACAGCGCATGATGGAAGCCAATATTCAATTGACCGATAATAAAATTTGGGGACATTTGAATCTGGCTTGGGTTATTTTTTTCATCGCGATGGGCGGTTTAAATTTATACATTGCCTTCAATTATCCCACCGATGTTTGGGTCAACTTTAAGCTGTTTGGCATGATGGGCTTTACTTTTGTATTCGTGTTAGCGCAAGGCTTTTACATGATGAAATACATCGTTGCAGAAGAGCCAGAACTCGCCGCAAAATCTGAAACCCCCAATCCTCACAATCCAGCCTGAGATGCGGAACAAAACCGTGACAAACCATGATATGGGCTTGTTTTTAAAAGCCCTGCGTTTTGCGGCAGATAAACACCGCGATCAACGCCGCAAAGATAAAGAAGCCTCGCCTTACATTAATCATCCAATTCAAGTTGCTGATTTACTGAAACAAGTTGGCGGGGTTGATGACATCATCACCTTAATTGGCGCGTTATTGCATGACACCTTAGAAGACACTGCCACCACCCCCGACGAACTGCGCCAATTGTTTGGCGAGGAAACGTTAAGCGTGGTGCAGGAAGTCACTGACGACAAAACTTTATCGAAAGTGCAGCGCAAGCGTTTGCAAATCGAACACGCTCCACACAAATCTACCCGCGCTAAACTCATCAAATTAGCCGATAAAATTTGTAACGTGCGTGATGTGCATCATTCACCGCCCCACAATTGGTCTTTTCAACGCCGTTCAGAATATTTAACGTGGACTGAAAAAGTGGTGGCGGGTTTGCGCGGGGTCAATCCTGCCTTAGAAGCGGTATATGATCAAGCCATTACCAGTGCGCACTATGACCTTGCTCACGAACAAGCTTTAATCCCCCAGTTTCATGAAGGCGACCGTGTACGTCATCCCAAACGTCCTGAATGGGGGATTGGGAAAATTGTCGAATGCACCTTTGACCAACGTCTGCGTGTGTTCTTTGTCAGTGTTGGGATAAAGCGGCTCAAGCTTGAAAATTCATCCTTGCTGAAACTGACACCCGAGGCAGGTGCACATCCCCTGCTAGACCATTTACGCCCGATTGCGATTGGGGAAAAAGTGCGTTATCGCGGTATCTCAGAACTCACAGAAATCTTGCTCAGTCATTTTGAAGAAGGTTTTTATGCTGATGATTATATTGCCCAGCACCGTTTTCCCGAATTACAAGCACATCATTATTTACAAGGCGTGCTCAATCACATTGTATTCACCCAATTATTGCAAGCGGAAGCCTATGCAGAAATCAGCATTCGCGCTTTAGAAGTCTTAAGCCGCACCCGTTTATTAAAATCCGAAGTTTACCAAAATCTGGCGCAAGCCTTGGCAGACCCCAAAAATCAAGTTTTATTCGCCAAGAGCTTGTATGAATTGCTATTTGGACGCGGTAGCGAAGAGCATTTATTTGAACAATTTGCCGCCTGTCTTGCCCAATTCAACGCTCTGAATTGGCAATTAGCCACCTATTTTCTGTTCATGAGTGCGCCGCACACTGCAATGTTGTGTAATCCGCGCGTGGTTAGCACCGCCGCCGACTGGTGTTTATTTGAACTGCATTATGATAAGAAGCCCAATTGGCACACTTATCAACAATTGTTAGCGTTTTCGCAATATCTCAAACAAGAATTAGTCGATATGCAGC
>JBDKHS010000177.1:0-5850 GCA_039797505.1 Pseudomonadota bacterium
GAATATGCTCAATTTGTGTTTTCCTCAGAAATCGATAAATTTTCAGCACAAACTTATCAAGCGAATTATGGTGAATTGCCTGTTGGCGATATAACTCAAATTAATGAAACTGAAATTCCCACATTTGATATTTTGCTGGCAGGTTTCCCTTGTCAGCCGTTTTCTCATGCAGGATTGAAAAAAGGCTTTGAAGATGTACGCGGTACTTTATTTTTTGACATTGCCCGCATTGTGAAGCATCACCAGCCCAAAGTGGTGTTTTTAGAAAATGTGAAAGGCTTTAAAAATCATGATAAAGGCAATACTTTTCGCGTCGTTAAAAATACTTTAAATGAATTAGGCTACACCGTTTATGCAGAAGTCTTAAATGCCAAAGATTTTGGTGTGCCTCAAAATCGCGAGCGCATTTATATTATTGGGTTTCGGGAACAGTTTAATTTTGAATTTCCAACACCGCCAAAATCTAAAGTAAAATTAGGCGATATTTTGGAGCGGGATGTTGATGAAAAATATACGCTTTCGGATAATTTATGGAAAGGGCATCAGCGGCGCAAATTGGAGCATTTACAAAAGGGCAATGGTTTTGGATATTCTTTGTTTGATGAAAGTTCTGCATATACCAGCACAATTTCTGCACGATATTATAAAGATGGTTCGGAAATTTTAATTTCCCAAGCAGACAAAAATCCTAGAAAGCTTACGCCACGTGAAGCTTGTCGCTTACAGGGTTTTCCTGAAGATTTTATTATTGCGGTAAGTGACACGCAGGCTTATCGGCAATTTGGTAACAGTGTTTGTGTGCCTGTGATTCGTGCCTTGGCTGAGGCGGTTTTTAATACTTTAAGGTGTATGGCGGCTACGCCTTATACACCCTACGCTTGATAAAACTTTCTGAATTAATTAGCTTATTAATTCAACTGCGTAACTCCTAACTTTATTACAAAAAGTAACATGAGTATGACGACCCCGAGACTCAAAATTACCGATGATAAAGTTTGATATTGGGAGTTGAATTTGGTAGGGCAGGCTATACCCACCCTACATGATATTGAGTGCTTTCTAATCGTTCAAACGTTCAATCCCCAACGCTTTGAGAATATATTTCTCAAACATCGGTTCAGCAACGCCCGTCCGCATTTTACGAATAAAATACTTTTCAAACGCAAGCTTGGCAACATGCACCCATTTGCCTTTACGCGCCCAAGTGACATTGCGAGGCGGAATTTGTGGCAAGGCAACGAATGCTGCACCCGTGTCGCCCATGTCAGCCAAACAGATGGCATTCCAAGTAGCGGTTTTGTAATTGGTTTTGCCTTCAATATCCGTTTTGATATTTTGCACGATGGACGTGACCATCGATTCAATCATGTAACCCGTTTTGGGCACGCCAACAGGAATCGGCGTGGGTTCAAAAGGTGGAATAGCAATCGCAACGCCAGCACTGAAAATATTTTTATACGCTTTACTGCGTTGATGCGCATCCACCAACACAAAGCCGCGTGGATTACATAAGCCTTCCACCGCCGCCACGGGATCAATGCCTTTGAAGGCAGGAATCATCGCCGCATAATGATGTTCTAATTCGTGTTGTTTGATGACTTCGCCGCGATCATTGTGTTCATCAACAAACATTTTACCGTTTTCGATTTTGAGCACTTTCGCATTGGTAATCCATCGAATATGACGTTCCCGCAGTTCAGACTCGAGTAAACCTTTAGAATCCCCAACCCCGCCTAAACCCATGTGCCCAATATACGGCTCGCTGGTGACATAAGTCATTGGCACATCTTTGCGGCGTTTCGCACGGCGCAGCGCGGCTTCAATAATAAAAGCGAATTCATACGCAGGCCCAAAACAACTGGCGGCTTGAACTGCACCGATGATGGTGTGTCCAGGATTATCCAGCAATTTTAAGTAGCTCTCATAGGCACTTTCAGCATGGTCAACTGTGCAAAAAGAGTTGGTAAATCCTTGAGGTCCCAAACCGGGAACTTCTTCAAAAGCCAATTTTGCGCCCGTGGCGATGACTAAATAGTCATAGTCCACATCTTGCCCATTTTGTAAAGTGAGTTTGTTATTCACCGCATCAATTTTGCTAACTGCTTGTGCGATAAAGTTGATTTTTTTATTCTTGAGGACGGGTTCGAGTTGCACCGTAATTTCGGAACGCTTGCGCCAACCGACAGCAACCCACGGATTTGAGGGAACAAACTGAAAATAATCCACTGCATTGATGACAGTCACTTCATGCTGACTGCCTAATGTTGCTTTCATTTCGTAAGCAGCGGGTAATCCCCCAATGCCTGCGCCCATAATCACGATATGCGCCATATTTTTTTCCTCTGTGGTCAATCGATAGCCATTTAAGGCATTATTGTTCTCCCCATAATATAGTCTAAATTTGGGGAAAACTGTGTGTTTAAAAATGGTTTATATTCCAAACGCTCTAAAATAAATAACTTAAATATGCAATTTATCATAACTGAAACATTGGGTTAGAATTTTTTATTCTATGGATACATCGGGGACTATTAAATCTTGCGGCGTTTTCTTGTTCCCAAGTGTTGCTTCACCGCCATTAAGTTAAGCCGATAGCCAGTGTGTTAGGTCGTGAAATCTGGGAGCTTAAGGACTGGCAGTGCTATGAGCACTGCCAGTCCTTATTGCGCTGGATTCAAGACCTTCTAGATTTTAAAAACCTAGAAGGTCTCACGCACGATTTAAACCAGATGATTCTTCATGTGATGCTTTACTTAATGGCGGTGAAGCGTTGCTTGGGAACAAGGAAAAGATGGAATGAGAGGGATTAAGTTGGGTTGCATTGGCAGCCCAAGCTACGAAACTAGTGGGAAGACTTTGATGTTTATTGTTATAATTTTCCCGTTTTTTAACTAGGAATTAAGTTTAATGAATTGGTTACACACAGGTCAGCAAAAGATTCAAAGCACTTTAGAAGAGCAATTACCGAAAATTCAGCAGCTTTTTACGGAAAAAGTTTCAGCTGTTGTGCTTGCAAAAATACAAGATGATGAATCGATGAAATGGGCTGCTCAAAAAATTTATGAGGTGTTGCCATTACCTGTGCGCCTTGTTGTAAAAGAAACTGCTTTTATTGAATTTTGTTTAACTCATCGAGACAAATTATTACCTGCACCTATAGCTCCACTCCCTCAATTAACTCCAGAAGAAATTACTGCCTCATTTAAACAGGGGGTAGAACACTATAATCAGCAATCCTTTACTCAAGCAATTGACTATTTTACTCAAGCCGCAGAACAAGGATATGCGGCGGCTCAAAATAATCTGGGAATGATGTACGCACAAGGATTGGGTATTGAGAAAAATTTAGAACTTGCAGAACAATGGCTACAAAAAGCAGCCGTTCAAGGTCATCTAAAAGCACAAAAGAGCTTAGAAATTTTGAAAAAGAATATTCAAGTTAGTGAATAGTGGGAAAATTAAACAGTAATTTAACTTATTCCCCTCGCATTCCGCTACGCTGCATACGGGCTACTAAAATTTTATTAAATCCCCTCCCCTCGTTCCCAAACTCTGTTTGTGAACGAGAAACTTTATCTTTAATTACGGTAATTGGGGTAATTATGTGAATTGTGGTTCAGACATTTCCCATTGACAGACTTGTTTAAAAGCCTGAAACCTTGCCCATCCTACAAATTTTTCCCCAACTGAGTTATGCTTGTCGCTTTCATGTCACCTATTAGCCATTATGCAAGCACAGTACACCCCCGAAACTTTAGAAGCAGACATTCAAAAACGCTGGGAAACTGAAAAAGTTTTCAAAGCTGTCGAAAATCCAGAACAAGAAAAATTTTACTGCCTATCCATGTTTCCCTACCCCAGTGGGCGACTGCATATGGGACATGTCCGCAATTACACCATTGGCGACGTGATTTCCCGTTTCCAACGGATGCAAGGTAAAAACGTACTCCAACCGATGGGCTGGGACGCATTTGGTTTGCCCGCAGAAAATGCCGCGATTCAGCACAACGTGCCCCCCGCCAAATGGACACGCGAAAATATTGCCTATATGCGCAATCAGCTCAAACGCCTTGGTTTAGGCTACGACTGGGAACGCGAAATTGCCACCTGCAACCGCGATTATTATCGTTGGGAACAATGGTTATTTATTCGCCTCTATCAAAAAGGCATGATTTACAAAAAAACCTCGCCCGTGAATTGGGACCCCGTTGACCAAACCGTATTAGCCAACGAACAAGTGATTGATGGACGCGGCTGGCGTTCTGGCGCATTAGTCGAGCGGCGTGAAATTCCACAATGGTTTTTAAAAATCACCGCCTACGCTGAAGAATTGCTCCTAGATTTAGACGGACTCGAAGGCTGGCCCGACTCCGTCAAAACCATGCAACGCAACTGGATTGGGCGTTCCGAAGGCGTAGAAATTCATTTCAAAGTCGGTGACGAAGATTTAACCGTCTTCACCACGCGCCCCGATACTTTGATGGGTGTCACCTACGTCGCCATCGCCGCAGAACATCCGCTGGCACAACAAGCTGCTCCACAAAATCCTGCCTTAGCCGCTTTCATCGAAGAATGCGCCCACACCGAAACCGCTGAAGCCGCGATGGAAACCATGGAAAAACGCGGCGTTGCCACAGGTTTGACCGCAACCCACCCAATTACAGGCGAATCCGTGCCCGTCTGGGTCGCAAACTTTGTACTTATGGGCTATGGCTCAGGCGCGGTGATGTCCGTACCTGCTCACGATCAACGTGATTTTGAATTTGCTCAAAAGTACAATTTACCGATTAAACAAGTGATTGTGCGTACAGGCGAGGCAGAAATTGCCGATTTAACCGCCGCCATGACTGAAAAAGGCGTATTGGTCAATTCTAGCAATTTTAACGGCTTAAGTTCTGAACAAGCGTTTAACGAGATTGCCGCATTTTTAACGGCTCAAAATAAGGGGCAACGCCGCGTAAATTACCGTTTGCGCGATTGGGGCGTGTCACGGCAACGTTATTGGGGCTGTCCTATCCCGATGATTGAATGTCCGCACTGCGGCACTGTGCCCGTGCCTGAAAAAGATTTACCCGTAGTTTTGCCAGAAGAAGTACAAATGGCAGAAGTAGGTTCTCCACTCAAGCAAGACCCCAATTTTTACACCGTCAAATGTCCGCAATGTGGCGCAGATGCGAAACGTGAAACCGATACTTTTGACACCTTTATGGAATCTTCCTGGTATTACGCCCGTTTTAGCAGCCCTGACTGTGACAGCGCAATGTTGGACAAGGACAAAGTCAATTATTGGCTGCCTGTAGACCAATATATTGGCGGGATTGAACATGCGATTTTACATTTATTGTATGCGCGTTTTTATCACCGTTTGTTGCGTGATGAAGGCTTAGTGCAAGGCAATGAGCCGTTTAAACGTTTATTGACGCAGGGCATGGTGATTGCAGAAACTTTTTATCGTGATGGCAAAAACGGTAAAAATGACTGGATTAACCCTGCGGATGTTGATATTGAACGCGATGCGAAGGGTCGTGTGGTTGGGGCAAAGCTCAAAACTGATGGTTTAGCCGTCAATATTGGTAATACTGAAAAAATGTCCAAATCCAAAAATAATGGAGTCGATCCGCAAATCATGATCGAACGTTATGGTGCGGACACGGTGCGTTTATTCATGATGTTTGCCGCGCCGCCTGAGCAATCTTTGGAATGGTCAGATGCAGGCGTTGAAGGCAGTGCACGCTTCTTAAAACGCTTGTGGCGACAAGTGGTGACGCAGATTGAATTAGAAACACCTGCTTTAGATGTGAATGCCTTAGGCAAAGCGGAAAAAGAAGTGCGTCGCCAAGTGCATGAAGC
>JBDKHS010000178.1:0-8154 GCA_039797505.1 Pseudomonadota bacterium
TACCGATAGCCACTGCCGCCGTGCCCATCATCGCATGGTGTAATTTACCCATTGATAAAGCGCGGACATTCACATCAATATCGTCTAAAGTGACTTGTTTACCGCTAGAAGCGGCATAAGCTTGTGGTTTAGCAACAAATGCGATTTTAGGCGTGTGCTGACGGGTTGCGGCTTCTTCAAGCTTACTGTGTAAACCCATGGGTAAGGCAGCCTGTGCGCGGATAGTTTCAAAACGCGCTAAAGCAGCAGGGTCACCATTGATGGCTTCTTGTAATTCTGTGCCCGTGTAGCCAAGGTCTTCTGCATTTAAAAACACGGTTGGAATACCAAAATTAATCATGGTGACTTTGAAAGTGCCGATGTTTGGCACTTCTAAATCATCGACTAAATTACCTGTCGGGAACATTGAGCCTTCCCCATCGGCTGGGTCCATAAATTCAACTTGTACTTCTGCGGCAGGGAAAGTTACGCCGTCTAATTCAAAATCACCCGTTTCTTGTACTTCGCCGTTCGTGATTGGCACATGGGCAATAATGGTCTTTTTAATATTCGCTTGCCAAATACGCACCACAGCCGTGCCGTTTTCAGGGACACGCACAGGGTCAATTAAACCGCTGAAAATAGCGAATGAGCCGACCGCTGCGGTTAAATTGCCACAGTTGCCGCTCCAGTCAATAAATGGTTTATCAATCGAAACTTGACCGAATAAGCAAGCGTAGGGTGTATAAGCATAGCGTCATACACCTTAACACTCAAAAAACTGCTAAAACCATATCTTTTTTTAAAACTCCTTTATTACCCCGCGAAAATGCATCGGTATTATAAGAAGTAATCTGTAATCACCGAACTTCCCAGATATGTAAATCGTTCCGCTAATCATCAACCTAATACCCAATTTTCCACCAGCAAGTTAGGTACTCGGATAAACTCTTTCGTATTATTTGTCACCAAGACAATATTCAGCGATAAAGCATGAGCTGCAATCCATAAATCATTATTTCCAATGGGTTGACCTTGTTTTTCAAGAAAACACCGAATAATGCCATAATGTTCTGCGGTTTCTTTTATAGGCATAACTACAGGAATATATTGCTCAAGTTACGCTAACTTCTGTAAAGCGATTTCTCGATGCTGACTTTTCTCCGCCCCGTAACGTAATTCTCCAAAAGTAATTGCAGACATACCCACTTCACCAACATTCAATGTACTCAGTCGTTGATAAACTTCTAATGGTTTTTTCTTTGCGATATAAATACAAATATTGGTGTCTAACAAATAACGTAATTTCACAACCATTCTTCCCGAGATTGTGGTACATCACCCGTACGTTCATTCATAAAATCGTCGGGCAACTGCGTTAATAACTCAAATGCTTGCGTTAGGTTAGCTGGCTCAGGAGGCTTTAAACTGTTTTGCAATGCCTCTAATACTAATAAAACATTAACCTGTTGATTAGCCCATTCTTGAGGCAATTTAATTGAGAGCAAACCATTTTCGTTAATCTGTGAATTCACTTGAAATGTGTGCATGATGATTTCTCACTCTTTAAAACTACTTTGGCAATTGTAACAAATATAGTATATGTCCACTCAAAAACGGCTTTAACCGTAAAAAACTTAAGGCTTCAACGAGGTATTGTTCAAGGGTAATGAATTGAAGTTTACCCAAGGCTACGGCAGCTATGTGATGGAAAACGTGTTATTCAAGATTTCCTTCCCTGCTGAATTCCATTCTCAAACCGCTTGTGAAGCCGCTGTGACTTTACATCCTCAAGTGGTTGACAAGTTCAACCAAATCGAAAAGATTATTATCGAAACCCAAGAGTCGGGCGTGCGTATCATCGACAAGACCAGTCCTTTGAACAATCCTGCTGACCGTGACCACTGTATCCAATACATGGTTGCTGTGCCATTAATCAAGGGCAACTTGACTGCTGAAGATTATGAGGACAACGTTGCTGCTGACCCATTAATCGACGAATTACGCAACAATACGGAAGTGGCGGAAAACACGCAATTCACCGTTGACTACTTGGATGCAAGCAAGCGCTCTATTGGGAACTCGGTGCAAGTGTTCTTCAAAGATGGCAGCAAGACTGAGAAAGTGTCTGTTGAATATCCAATCGGACACCGTCGCCGTCGTGCAGAAGGGATTCCTGTGTTACAAGCGAAGTTTGCTCGTAACTTAGTAACGCGCTTGTCTCCCAAGAAATCCGCTAAGATTCTCGAAATCTATGCGGAACAAGCCACCTTAGAAAATACGCCTGTGAATGAGTTTACGGATTTGTTTACGCTCTAAGATTTAGAGTTTTATGCTTTTTTATTAACGCTAATTACCAAATTACTTCTAAGGCATAATTATCAAATTGACTGTCTTTGCTCACTATCGGTAGTTGTTCGCATAAACTTTGAGCAATCAAGAGGCGATCAAATGGATCGCGGTGATGAAAGGGCAGTTTTCCAAGTTGAATAAGATGCTCCACTGTAATGGGTAACACTGTAAATTCATTGTCAGCTAATTCTCTGGAGATCAGAACCTCAAATGGCTGTGATAATTCAAGTTTGTTTAAACTGTTTTTTATTGAAATTTCCCAAAGTATGGCAATACTAATCAAAACTTCATTATTGGCATCTTGTATCAGTAGTTTGCTATGTTGACTTAGATTGTCGTCACCATTGATAAACCATAGGAATGCGTGCGTATCCAATAATAAACGCATTACATGCAGTCCTTAAACTCATCCAATGGCGCATCTCCCCAAGAAAGGGCGGGCGGGAATATTGCGGGAAGGGTCGCCAAATTGGTGAGTTGCCGCTTTTATGTCATTAGTCCCCAGTTCAAGGGAATTGCCACTTGCTTGATAGTGCAGGTTTTTAAGGTTGCCGTACAAAACAAGAATCTTATCTTTATTCTGTGGCTTAGCTTTCTGGTAGGCGGGTGAAAGTGGCAGCCACGCTTTTGACCATCAGGTGAAACTTGTTTGTCCCAGCGGTCTTCATGCGAGAGTAATAAACTTTCGCCAATATCTGCCAAAGGAATATGTAACTTCCCTATCTTTTCTTCTAGTTTTTTCAGGTAATTACTAACAGCAGTATCGTCAACAATAACATCTATGGATGAACCAGACATGACTACCTCCCAAACTTATGAAGACTATATTAAGTTGAAATCGATTTACGAGCTTGACCCACCACCTACGCCTGATGAATTACGTCGTTTGGGGGGGTGAAAAATCCATTGAATTGGAAAACCAAAATGACAATTTAAGCATGTTGTTATTTTGGAGGGGGTATACTGAACATTCCCCACGCGCCAAAGACATGCTGAAAGCTTCTGCTTATTTTCTTAGTTTGTTAGAACCAGTAGACCAGAAAACAACAAAACAAATGCAATTCACTATGTCGTTATATCTTGTTTAGTAGGGTTTGGAATTGATGTTCTTCGCTTTTTTTGAGGTATAAGTTTTCTAGCGCATCCCGAATCGCTGTGGCATCTCGCCCTGTCGTCGCCAGTAAATCAGTTAAATTACTTGTCAACGCGCCCATGTTTTTTTTATTCATTGTTTCTAATGGTGCGAGCAAGGAATTGGGGTTGATGTTAGGTTGTACCTTGGAGAGACAAGATAGTGTCTAATCGCATCACGAATAATCTGCATTTTAGCTTCAAACCAACTGAAACCTGTGGTGTAACTATAGGTTTCTAAACGTAGTAGGAGTTACGCAGTTGAATCCATAACTTCTACTGGGGCGGAATACGGCTTACGCCTATTCCACCCTACGTTTGATAAAGCTTTTTGAATTAATGAGCTTATTAATTTTCAACTGCGTAACTCCTATATAATAAAGACGTTTCAAGTTTTCCAAATCGTCAAGCAGCACTTGACGTGCAGGCATTCCCGAACAGGGCTTAGGAACAAGAAGCACTTTTAATAAGGCGGAATACGCTATTCCACCCTACAAAATTATCGACAACCTCCCCATTTTCCGATTGACACCCCAACACAAGTTCTGCCTCACAAAGTATTCTTCTATAATCACCAGTTTTCTTATTTTAATATCACTGCCTCTTTTAGGACTGCCAAAAATTTTAGCCATCCCCTTTTTTCCAAAGAGAATGGCTAACTGGAATGACTGTGACGCAGAGCGTCGCAAAGAATTAATATTGCTTTATCGTATCTAACTAATTTGACAAAATAAATTACACCAATTCAACACGCAGTTGTTCCCATTCAGGCAATAAACCTGCTTGCCCCAATTTCAAAATGGCATGATGCGCCTCACTTAAAGCAGGCTGCACTTCTGAAAAATGATTTTGATGATAAGCCAAACGCGCTTTTAACAAGGCTAAAGGAGCAGCCGCCAAACCATACCATTCTTCTTCACTGGATTTTTCAGCAGTTTGATAAGCCTCCAGCGCGTCTTGCACACTGTGATCTTGCTGACTGAAATTCAGAGACGCGGGCAAACTGGCTTTTTTCAAATGAGCTTTGCGGTATTTCTTATCGAGCAACACATTGGCTTTTAAAATGCTGGCTTCAATCTGATACAGCGGCATGGCGCAACGCTCGGTGATTTCTAAAACTTCTTGTAATAACAATAAGCTGTGCTCAAAATTGCCTTGTTGCCGATGAAAATTTGCATAAGCCAATAAAAACTCTGGCAAATCAATCGTCGTGTTTAACTTACGTGCGGTTTCTATCGCTTGTTCAAAAGCAGGATGCGCTTCTTCATAACGCTTTAAACTGAACAATAATTTTGCCAATGCCACGCGTTGAAATGCCTGATCCAGCAAATTACTGAATACGCGTTGCTGCTCAGCTTGTAAGCGTCTCAACAAGGCTTCACGGGGTTCAACTTCATTACTACAGGTTAATTGCAAATTCACCTGTTTTGCCACGTAAATCCCTGACAACGGGGGCAGATTATTAAAAATTTCCAAGGCTTCAGCCACGCGCCCAAATTGATGCAGCATCATTGCCAGACAGGCTTGATTTAAATGCTGTTGCGCGGGATCGCAGAGTTCCATCTGGGCGGCATGTTGTGCCAGCCCCAAGGCTTCCGAAATATTGCCTTCTGCCAAATATAAACGCGCCATTTTACGGGTATAAATTGCGGCATCATTCCAACGCTTTTGAGTTTCATAACATTGAATCGCCAGTCGCAAAGTGTCGAAAGCTTCGGGCAGACGTTCCAAGGCAATGAGGTAAAAACTCACAGTACTGCATAACCACAGTTTTTCATCCACACTCAAGGAAGCGGCGGGGGTTTTCCAATGTTCGATAAAGAAATGCGACAAGGTGGCTAAATCTTGCCCCAACACCCCCAATTCCCGCGCAGTGTAGGCAACATCTTCGCGCCAAATCCGATGTCGAAATAATTGCAAAGCTAAACTGTATTCGCCCGCCATGCAGCCGTGTTGCACTGCTTCATACAAGGGCATTAACTCCCGTAAATTATCAGGGTATTCTTGCGTCGGCACACCTTGGAAATAGTGAAATAAAATCCGATGCGCTTGTTGCCAACTCTCGGGGTGACGCTGGCGCAGTTGCTGGGAAAAATAGTGGCGAATCAAAGGATGGGTGTGATAACGATCTTGTTCTTGATGGGTGATTTCTTGACACAATAAACCCAAACTACGCAAATATTGGGCGACGCGGAAATTGTCTTCATCAGGCAAATATTTGAGTGCTTGCACTGCGTTTAATTTCACTTCGAGTTCGACTTTTTCACCACTGCGCATCCGCCGATCTAATAAACCCAGCAGTTGCAATAATAAGCGTTCAGGCGCGTCTTCTGCCCATTTGGTTTCGTAAAAACGCAGCATCGTCAATGTGGGATTTAGCTGGGGATCAATGTTCTCCAGCAATTTTTCACCCGCCGTACAGTCGCTTGCGTAGAAGGTTTTGAGCAAATTGGCAAGCAGGAGTAAGGCCAAAGGATAGCCGCGACATTGGCGTGATAAGCTGGTTAAATGGCGTGGCAAACCTTTGCCGCCCAAAGATTCTAAGAAAATTGCCCCATCGCCCACACTGAGCGGGGACAAATTAAAATAATGGCAATAGTGCAGGGTGGCTTCTGCATCGGTCAGCGGGAGGCGCGAGGTTAATAGCACGATGCTATTTTTCCCTAAGGGCTGTTGCTGCAATTTGTGTAATAAAATTTTCAGCCCCGTGTCAGCCAATTGCCCCACTTGGCTGTATATACAGTCTTTCATGTGCTGCAAGGGTTCAAGCCCATCAAGCACTAAAATGACGGGAGCTTGGCGCAGATAATTCACCAATTGCTGTGCTTTGGCTTCAATGCTGAGCGGCGCGGTTTCTTGATAGCCATAAAATGCGAGCACGCGCTCGAAAAATCGATCGGAAGATTCTGCATGCGCATTGCGGTTGCACTGATTTTGAAAAGACCAAGTGAACACACATTTCGCATCCCCATAACGCGGTTTGAGACGTTCCAGCCATTCATACACCAGTGCGGACTTGCCGACACCGCTGTCCCCAATAATGCTGATAATATTGGTTTGCTTGTCGTTGAACCCTCGGTCAATCACTTGCAATTCATCAATGCGTCCAATCACGCGGGTGCTGGGTTGGGGCAGATTGTCCAATGCTAATAAACGGCTGAGGATGCTTTTTTGAGGCGCGGGCTGTTCTTGAATTTGGCTGTGAATAGACTGCGCAATCACTTTCCACTCTTCACTGGGATACAGTGATTTTTCAATGGGCACTAAACCCTTGGGTAAAATAGAGAGTTTATTGAAAGGTAGATGGTTTAAATCGCTTGCCTGCAATAACACAGGAAGAATTTTCACCCCACGTTCTTCGTGCAATCGGAATAGGTATAGCAAATCGGGGTGAGTAATGAAGGGAGAATTCATAAAAGCAGGGCTGATTAGCAGCACCACGAGACGACAATGGGAAAGCTGTGCATCTAACTCTTTGACACAATCGGGGATAGCTTGTTGAAGCCGTGAATCCTCCCAGGCTTCGACGACTTTATCCACCGTGGCAAGATGCTTCATTAATGTGGTGTGATGTTCTAAGTCAGAGTGGGCATAGCTAATCAGGATTTTCATGGTGGTTTTTTAATCTTGCAGGCTGTATGTAACAGACAGGATGGTGACTGGTTTTAAACGCTTAACTGGTGATTGACACAGACAAGCCCGTCATTTTTATTGTGTCTTCTGATTATGCACAATCACTGTAGAAATTCAACTAGCGATTGATAAGCGTGTTGTTTTGAGTTCAGGAAAGTAGGAGTGACGCAGTTGAATCCATAATTCTTACTGGGGTGGAATACGGCTTGCGCCTATTCCACTCTACGCTTGATAAAGCTTTTTGAATTAAGGAGCTTATTAATTTTCAATTGCGTCACTCCTAGGGCGTGTCATCAATTAAGTTTTAACATAGCGTGTTTAAAAATCTTTAAAAAGCCCCCAAGCCCCTGAAGGGGGCTAAACACAAAATATTTGTTGAGTGTTTAAAGTCCCCTTTAGGGGATTTAGGGGCTTCTTTAGCGGTTAATGCCTATTTGATAACACGCCCTAGAAAGTTTGTTTTGTAATCTCCCCTCTTTAAACTTTAACATTCACCCCATATACTGAAAGCTTACCATGTCTTATTATGTCATACACAGTTTTCAGGCACACAGGGAACATCATGAAACGTATTTTGTTATTTATTCTGACCAATTTGGCAGTGGTGTTATTGCTGAGTTTTGTGGTCAAAATCTTTGGGTTTGATAAATTATTTTATCGTGGCGGCGGCATTAATTTTGGCGCGTTGCTGGGATTTTCGTTTATTTTTGGGATGGGCGGTGCGTTCATTTCTTTGGCAATGTCGAAATGGATGGCGAAATTTTCCACGGGCGCACAAGTCATCACCACACCCAGTAATCAAGATGAACGTTGGTTAGTGGAAACGGTGACTCGTCAAGCACGTGATGCGGGTATTGGGATGCCTGAAGTTGCGGTTTATGATTCTGATGATATGAATGCTTTTGCCACGGGCATGTCGCGTAACAGTTCTTTAGTGGCAGTGAGCACGGGCTTGTTGCAGCAGATGAGTCGTGATGAAGTGGAAGCGGTTTTGGCGCATGAAGTCAGTCATATTGCCAATGGCGACATGGTCACAATGACCTTGCTGCAAGGCATTTT
>JBDKHS010000179.1:0-3057 GCA_039797505.1 Pseudomonadota bacterium
TTTTCAAACCCCATTCGCCTGCTTGGGCAATTGCACCATAAATACCGCGCGCTTCGGGTGAGGCAGTGGCAACGATACAAGGATTGGTACGGCTGAAGCTGTCAGGCACTTGCACCATTAAGGTAATATTTTTCTTGCCTGAACCGTCATCAACATAGGTAATATATTCTTTACCAGGCACTTTGCCAGTGCTGCTGGGGCTACTGAATTTTCCCGCAACTGCCGCGCCGTATAAAGTGCCATAACCGCTACGGCTACGCATGTCTACGGTATTTTGATATTGGTTTGCAATGGCTGCACGACGCAATTCGGCTGCGGTGGGATTGTTGGGATCGGTTATCGCAGGTTGGGTGCTTAAACCCGATTGTCCTAAACCTGCGGTTAATAAATCGTCGGTGCTACCGTCATAGCTTTGTTCACTATAGGATTTTGTGGCAACAGTGGTTGTGGTGGTCGTGCTTGTGGTGCTTGAATTACCCCCACTGCTTCCCCCACCTTTGCTCGCAGCCCCTGCGACGGCTAAGGCGAGAATAATACCTAAGGTGGCATTGCCATCAATACAGCCCGTCACTCCGAAGGGAATAAGCATCAATAAAACTAATAAACGACGCGATAATTTTGACATAAGGTTTCAACAAGTTCGGTTTTAAAAAAGTATGAATATTTTAACGTGCTTATAAGGCTTGGGATAGCAAAAAAGTTTGTCTCGTTCCTTGGTGTTGCTTCACTGCCATTAGGAAATAAAAGGCTAATATCATCATTGAGTGATGACTGCTTAAAAACTTTTCTTATTCCGAACTCAGGTTAAAATATTTTGTTTTTAAAGTCCCCTTTAGGAGATTTAGGGGCTGGTTTTAATCTTTAGCCCCCTTTAGGGGGTTGGGGGCGCAGTTAAGGTTTAATTGATAACACGCCCTAGCAATGACATCACACCCGCGCTGATTTTCTTATCCCATGCCTGCCTGTAAAAACGCTATAATTACCCCTTATCCTCATTAGCAAAATATCTCACGCATGACCACCCCCCCACAAGTTAGTTTTGTGACTATCACAGAAGATCAAGCAGGGCAACGGATTGATAATTTCCTGCTCACCTATTTAAAAGGCGTTCCCAAAAGCCATATTTACCGCATTCTGCGCACGGGCGAAGTCCGCGCCAATAAAGGACGGATTAAACAAACTTACCGTTTAGTTGAAGGCGATATTATCCGCGTTCCCCCCGTCCAAGTCAGTGAAACCGTGCACACCGATCCGCCAAAAAGCGCGGTTGAAGTGTTGAAAAATGCAATTTTATACGAAGACGGCGGTTTATTAATTATCAATAAACCTTCGGGCATGGCAGTGCACGGCGGCAGCGGTTTAAGTTTTGGGGTGATCGAAGGTTTACGCGCCCTGTTTCCCAACTTGCCCAATTTAGAACTGGTGCATCGTCTCGACCGTGACACTTCAGGCTGTTTAATGATTTCTAAGAAATCCAGCGTGTTGCGCCAATTACACGAACAATTGCGAGAAGGCACGATGCGTAAATCTTACCTCGCGCTGGTGCAAGGCTATTGGGAAGCACGGGTGCGCGAAGTCAACGCGCCCTTGAAGAAAAATATCCTCCAATCAGGAGAACGGGTAGTGCGGGTCAATGTTGAAGGCAAGTCTGCCATCACTAAATTCCAAGTATTACAACGCTTTGCCGATGCCACTTTAGTGAAAGCAATGCCTGTCACGGGACGCACTCATCAAATTCGGGTACACGCTACCCACGCCCAGCATCCCATCGCAGGCGATGACAAATACGGCAATGAAGATTTTGATCGTAAATTGCGCCCCTACGGTTTGAAACGCTTATTTTTGCACGCCGCAGAATTACAAGTCAGCGTTGGCGGTAAAGCGATTGAAGTCACTGCCCCCTTGCCTGCTGAATTACAACAACTTTTAGAAAAGTTAGAGCCTTAAATGCCTCATCATTTCCATGTATTAGCCTTTGATTGGGACGGCACGTTAATCGATTCTCAAGCGCGAATTGTGGGCAGTTTGCACGCCGCAATTCGTGATATTGGTTTAGAGCCGCGCACTGATCAACAAATCCGCAACATCATCGGCTTAAGTTTAGAAAGTGCGATGTTACACCTTTATCCGAACGTTACTGCTGCGGATTGCTACGCAGTGATTGAGCGGTATCGTCATTATTATTTTGCGGTAGGACTTGCACCCACGCCCTTGTTCCCCGAGGTCAGGGAAACTCTGGGCAGTTTGCAGGAACTCGGTTACACCTTGGCAATTGCCACGGGCAAAAGTCGTGCAGGTTTAGACCGCGCTTTGGCGGAATGTGAACTGACCGAATTTTTTGCGGTCACCCGCTGTGCTGATGAAACTCGCTCCAAACCTGACCCGAAAATGTTGTTTGAAATCATGGAAGTTTTAGCCGTCGCGCCCAAAAATCTGTTAATGATTGGGGATAGCGAATATGATTTACAGATGGCGAATAATGCAGGCGTGCCCGCCGTCGGAGTCAATTATGGCGTGCATGAACAACAACGTTTACAAGCTTTGAATCCATTGACTTGTTTAGATAATTTTGCCAGTTTATTAACTTGGCTACAGCGTGAAACTATACGCGGCTGATTTAAGATTTCGGGAGGGGAGGTTCAATAATATTAAAGTTAGGAGTTACGCAGTGGAATTAATAAGGTATTAATTCCACTAGATTTATCAAGCAATAAAATACCTAGGGTGTGTCATCAAATAGGCATTAACCGCTAAAGAAGCCCCTAAATCCCCTAAAGGGGACTTTAAACATTAGGAGTTACGCAGTGGAATCCGTAACTGTATTACTGCGGTGGAATACGGCTTGCGCCTATTTCACCCTACGCTTGATAAAGCTTTTTGAATTAATTAACCTGAGTTCGACGTAAATACTTATGTATATCAATTAGCTATCCGTAAAGCGCGTGAATATTAAAATAATCAATAAATTAGCCTCGTAGGTTGGGCTGGCAACTGAACTGCTTTATTTTCGTTGGGTTAGCTTAGGCTAACCTACTTTAATTTATGCTTATTTGCACC
>JBDKHS010000180.1:0-10072 GCA_039797505.1 Pseudomonadota bacterium
CACACGCTTTACGGATAGCTAATTGATATATGTATAAGTATTTACGTCGAACTCAGGTTAATTAATTTAAAAAGCTTTATCTAGCGTAGGGTGGAAGAGACGCAAGCCGTATTCTACCGCAGTAATACAGTTACGGATTCAACTACGTAACTCCTAAAAGCTATTAAATAAACAATGAGTTATATTTTTTAAAACTCTTTTTAAGGAGGCTACAATTTAACGTTCCCGCAATGCCTGATCATGTGCTTTTTTAATAGGCTTCAGCAAATAATCCAATAAACTTTTTTTCCCAGTCAGAATATCCACACTGGCAGTCATACCCGACATAATCGGTAAGGGTTTATCTTCCGCCCCCAAATATTTGCGTTCTGTGCGCACTCGAATTAAGAAAAACGATTCGCCGCGCTCATTGGTAATCGAATCCGCACTGATATGCTCCAAATGGGCTGGCAAACCACCAAAAATCGAGAAATCATAAGCGGTTAATTTCACCATGGCGGGCTGATTGGGATGTAAAAAAGCAATGTCGGCGGGTCGAATTTGTGCTTCAATCAAAAGTTTATCTTCTAAAGGCACAATTTCCATTAAATCCATACCGGGTTGCACCACGCCGCCGACGGTGGTCACTTTCACCTGTTTGATCGTGCCACGCACAGGCGAGCGCACCGCCGTGCGGGTGACGCGATCTTCCAAAGCAAAATTGGACTGGGTAATTCTCGATAATTCTGCTTTATTATCATTGAGTTCTGAAATCGCATTGGTACGAAAATTCACACCCAACTCTTCCATTTTGCGATCCGTTTCTGAAACTGAAGACTCAGCGCGGGGAATACTTAAACGAGTGCTGTCTAAGCCGCCTTTTAATTCAGAAACTTGACGTTGCAAGCGCAACAATTCCACTTCCGAAGCCAATCCTTTTTTCACCAGCGGTTCAGTCAAACGCAATTCCTTCAAAACCAATTCATAACTGCGTTGTAATTGCCCAACTTTAGAACGCAACTCCCCAATTTCATGCTGCTTTTGATTTTTTTGTTGCTGCAAAATATTCAAAGTGGCTTGCACTTCTTTCTGGCGTGATTGCGCTAACGAAAATTCATTTTGAAAAACTTCTCGTTGTTCCGCAGGCAAGTCTTTGGAAATTTGGAAAGCAATCCCCTGTGATTCCGCAGTGAGACGGGCGATTTTTGCCTGCAAACTCTGGGCTTTTACTTGACTTTCTCGGAAAGAAGAAGCGAAACGGGTGTCATCAATGCGCAATAAAACCTGTCCTTGATCAACCACATCGCCCGCTTTAACCAACAATTCTGAGACGATGCCGCCCTCTAAATTTTGCACCACTTGCACATGACTGGAGGGGATGACTTTGCCCACGCCGCGCGTGACTTCATCGAGCATGGCATAATTTGCCCAAACGCCTGCAATGATAAAAAATAGCAGGCTAAACCAGATGATTAAATGCCCAAAAATCGCACGATCTTGTTGAATTAAAACTTGATATTCACGCATTAGTTTTCAGCGAGCACCAAAGGAATTTCAGGGGCGATAAAATAGCCTTGCACGTAATCAATACCAATTTCATCGAGTTTTTGTAAACAAGCGGCATCTTCTACCCATTCCGCAATAATGCGTATATCTTCTAAACGTGCAATTTCATAAATTGCCTTGACCATCATGAAAGTGCTAGGGGTCTTAATATTGCCAATCAGTGCGCCATCAATTTTAATAAAATCAATCGGCAAGCTTTGCAAATAATGAAAAGCAGACATGCCTGTTCCAAAATTATCAATTGCAAAACGAAAACCTAAAGCTTTTAAAGTATGAATAAAATTTGCTGTCCCTGTAAAATTGTTGATGAGGCTGGTTTCACCAATTTCAAAACAAATTTTATGAGTGGGCAATTGCATTTGTGGTGCATGTTGTATAATAAAATTCAGTAATTCAGGGTCTTCTAAAGAATAATAAGAAATATTCACCGTGGCAAAACTCAATTCGTTGACCACGGATTCTGAGCGTTGAAACCATTCAAAAATCTGTTTCACTACCCAGCGATCAATGGCTGGCATTAAATTATTGCGTGAGGCATTGGAAAAAAATGCGCCCGGTTTTAACAAGGCACGATCTTCACCATACATACGCAACAAAAATTCCCAGCACATTCCTTGCGTTGCACGCGGCCCCAAGGCTCGAATTTCTTGAGTAAATAATACAAAACCTTCTTGTTGCAGATTATGTTTAATTAACTTAACCCACTCAATATTAGGGTTGGGATTGTCAATTTGGTACATATAAATTCCATTGCCCCCTGCGTTCTTTGCATGGTGACAGGAATCCCCTGCCATCGCGGCAAGGCTTTCATAACTCACAGAATCTTTTGGAATTAAAACTACGCCAATGCTCGCCCCGATGGTGAACACGAAGTTTTCACGGCGATCAATGTCTTGCGGTAATTCTTCTTTACGTTCTCGATTAGTCCACAAAAACCGATAATTACACACATCTTCACGCAGCCGATTTGCTAATTCGTTCGCCTGTTCACGGGTGGCATTTTCCACAAGAATTCCAAACTCGTCGCCGCCTAGCCGTGCAAAAGTCACGTTAAATTGTGAGTGTTCTGAAATGCGTTGTTGCAACAAATACGCGACGTTTTTCAACAGTTGATCACCCGCTTCATAACCGCAAGTATCATTCACGGTTTTAAAACGGTCTAAATCCATATACATTAAGAAGTGATGATGATTCTCGGTCAGTTGTCCGAGTTGGTTTAAGAGGCTGTGCGCTTGTAATTCAAAGGCGGAACGGTTGAATAAATTGGTGAGTGCATCGTGCGTGGCTTTGTGCCATAGTTCTAGAATTAAATTGCGATTTTCGGTAATATCTCGAAATACAAGCACTTGTCCTACGATATTGCCATTTCTATCTTGAATCGGTGCGATGGTCTCTTCAATTGCAAATTTTTGTTTAGTGACCCGATTTATCAGAATGGGATTATTCACCACTTTGCAAATGAAACGCTGGGCAAAAAAGGTTAAGTATTCTTCGTTTGGACGCGAAATCACCGTATCAATGGGCAAAGTCATCAAGTTTTGATTTGGCTCTTCTTCAACCAAGCGAAACACTTGTCCCAATAATTTGCCCTTGGCTTCTTCGACCGACCAGCCCGTGAGACTGATGGCAACTTGATTTAAATATTCAACCCGCCCTTGGGTATCGGTGGTAATCACCCCTTCCCCGATGGATGCCAAGGTGATTTGCGCGCGTTCTTTTTCGTCAAATAAGGCATCTTCATTGCGTTTGGCAGTCATTAAATAATGAATACGATTCCGCAACACCGCCCAATTTACAATGGGTTTGGAGACGAAGTCGGTGACACCCGCACGATAAGCGGAGTCTACCCACTTAGGGCTGTCAAGTCCAGTCACCATTATTATAGGGACATTACGCCCATTGGCTAAAGAACGAATCTGTTTACATGCCTCAATACCATTGAGCACAGGCATATCAGCATCCATGAGTATCAGATCGACAGGGTTTTCTTTAAAACTTTCCACGGCCAGCTCGCCATCTTCGGCAAGCATCACGTTGTAATCCCACTCCTCTAGTGCCCACTTGAGAGTCATTCTCATCCAAGCCGAATCCTCTGCCACCAAGATGTTGCCGTTAAACTTGCCGGGCAAACTGCTGTTCATGCTGTTGAGAGAAAACTTATTCAGCAATTTTTGCTGCTCTAATGCCTCCCAAAATACCACAATCGTACCCATACTATTGTCTGATAAGGGAAAAGGCACAAGTACGCATTCAATCACGGTTTGCGCTTGGGTATGACGATGCACTAAGGCGGCGCGGTGGTTGATTTGGGTGAATTCCAAGTTATCTGAGTGGTTGCTTGGAAAAAATAAATTAATCGGAAGTGCAGATTGTGTGTCTAACACACAAAAAACTTGTGATAAATTTTGCTGGCGGGCTTCGTGGGCGAACCACCCCGTAAATTGCTGGGCAATTTTATTGAGATACAATAAGTTATGGTATTGATCGCTCACCAACACGCCCACATTTTGAGCTTGCGAGTGCGCGCTCATTAGCTCTTCAAATTGCTGATTTTTCAATAATAATTGAATATGTTGATGCAGCAATTCAGGATGAAGCATGGAGACGATGTCATTCGCCCCCATGTAATAGCTATTTTCAATCACCTCAGGTGTCAAGTGCGCCCCCGCTAAAATAATCGGGACGGTTTTCGCAGCGGGAAGTTTGCGAATACTTTGACAATACAACGCGCCTTCTTCTGAAGCGGCATTGCCACAAATCACCACTATATCAATCGGCTCTGTCTGAAACGCATGGTTGACTTGCTCGCGATCCGTCGCAATTAATATCTGGTAAGGCTTAGCACTGAGTTGTGATTGCAAGGCGAGACAGGTCGCGGTATCTGTGCTGACCAGCAGAATGCAATTCAATTTATTCATACGGATTGACCTTGTTCGACAAGCTGCACAAATTGCGCAAGGATTTCGTCCAAATGTTGCAAGGCTTGTTGACTTTCTGCAAATTGCTGTTGTTGTGCAGCATGTTCCAAGTCTTTACAGGCATCTCCCAGTAAATTTGCCCCAATTTGTAAACTTTCACCTTTTAAGCGGTGCGCAGAACGCCGTAAACGTTCAAAATCTTGAGCCAGTAATAAAGGCATTAACTGGTGAATTTCTTGTTGAATGTAGGCGTTGAAACCCTGCACCAGTTTATCCAGCGTCACCCCTGTGGCGGTAGCGAGTTCTTGCACCATGCTGTAATCTAACAAGCTCAGTGTTGTTATGCTGGTTGGAATAACAACGCCGAGTGTAGGATGCGCCCAGCGTTCTAACACTTTACGCAAGGTATGTAAGCGTAAGGGTTTGGTGACGTGATCGTCCATACCCGCCTCTTCGCTGGCAATACGATGTTCTAACATGGCATGGGCAGTGAGTGCAATAATTGGCGTGTGATTTTTCCCCTCGCGTTGTTCACGTTCACGAATGGCACGGGTCGCACTGTAGCCATCTAAGACCGGCATTTCGCAATCCATAAAGACTAAATCATAATCCTGAACTTCTAAACGCTCTAAAGCTTCTTGTCCATTGTGAACCACATCTGCCTGATAGCCGAGGTGCTGTAGCATATCGTAAATTACATCGCAGTTTAAGGGACTGTCTTCTACGATAAGGATTTTTATCTGCGGTTGAGGCATTAATTTCGTGGTGGGCTGAGCTGCATCGGCATTTTCTTCTTTGCTTGCCAAATAATTTTGGCGGGTGTGCATCAGATGAATCAAACGGGTGCGCAATTGCGTCAGCGAGAGTGGTTTATTGAGCTGGGCGACAATGCCTAAAGCTGCCAATTCTCGACTCGAAAAATGTTCTTGTTGCTCCGCTAATAAAATCACGGGGAATTTGGGCAGTCGAGTATCCGCCCGACAAGCTTGTACAAAAGTCAGCCCATTGCTGTGTGGCGGAATGGCTTGATCGACAATGGCAACGAAAGGCTGACAGGGCAGATTCATTTGCTGTAAGCGTTCTAACGCGCGTTCGCCATCATGCTCGACCCATAACACTTTCATTCCCCATTGCTGAAGTTGCGGCCGCAATAATTCACTTTGTGCCTTATTACTGTCTAACAGAATCACTTGTTGTTCACACAGGGCTTGCACCGTGGGAATGAGTGGGGAGTTTTTGGATTTTTCAAGCTGTGCATTGACCCAGAAAATACTGCCCTTGCCCTGAGTGCTGCGCATGCCAATGCTACCCCCCATTTTATTTGCCAGATGTTTTGTGATCATCAAGCCCAAACCCATGCCCCCATATTGACGCGATAAGCTATTATCCGCCTGACTGAAGGAACGGAATAGGCGGGCTTGCACATCAGGACTGATGCCAATGCCTGAATCTTGAACTTCAAAACGCAATTCAACTTTATCGTTTAAATCGCGCACCCGACTAATAAACAAAGCAACTTCACCTTGTTGAGTAAATTTCATCGCATTGCTGAGCAAGTTAGAAAGCATTTGTTGCAAACGGCGCGCATCCCCGCGTAAATAAGTCGGCACATCGCTATTCAAATGATAAGTTAATTCTAACTGTTTTTTCTCTGCCACGGCACGAAACAATTTTAAAGTTTCTTCAACACTGTGCATCAGGTCGAATTCTTCATAAACAAATTGCAAATGTCCCGATTCTAGCGAGGAAAAATCTAAAATATCATTGATGATTTCTAAAAGCTTTTCGGTCGATTCTTGAATAATAGAAACATAAGTATGTTGTTGTTCATCCAAGGTGGTGGATTCTAACAATTCAGTCATGCCAAAAATGCCATTCATTGGCGTGCGGATTTCATGGCTCATTTTGGCGAGAAATTCCGTTTTTGCCCGATTGGCAATTTCCGCCTCAGTTTTGGCACGTTCTAAAGATTGTCCCGCTTGTTCACGTTCTAATTCAAAGGCGATGCGTTGTGCATAGATTTCGAGCAGCAGTTTTGTCCATTGCGAAGGTTCAAGCTGTTGCTGGTGCATGACGGCAATAATGCCCAGATTTTTCCCGGTGTTCGGCGAAACCAATGGGGTGACTACATAGCTTTCGATATGTAGCCTTTTAAACAGTTCTAAATCGGGATAGCCTTCACTGAGTTTATGAATAACTTGGGTGCTTTTTAAATTTAAAGCTTGGGCGCAAGGCGCATTTTGTACGGGATAACTGAGGGTTTCTGCGAAATGATTTTGTTTCCAAAATGCCAAAGTTTTAAGGTGGGTTTGTTGGGCATTGCTAAACACCGCAATCCACGCATAAGGCGCGTTATAGGCGGCAGTCAAACTGGTTAAACAGCGTTGCAATAAGGCGGTTAATTCAGGATAAGTGCTTTGCGCTAAGGCTAAAAATGCCTCTTCCATGCGTTTGCGTTCAGTAATATCGCTATAAGTGCCGACCACCCGATACGCGACACCGTCTTTATCACGTAGGGCAATACCACGCATTAAAAACCATAAATAACGTCCATTTTGATGACGGGCGCGGTGCATATTTTCATATAAAGCGGTTTCGCCCCGCAGATGTTTTTGCAAGTCTTGCAACATGTTTTCAAGATCGTTGGGGTGTATATGCTGCTGCCAACGGTTGAAACGACAGTCGAAAATCGTTTCTTCAATCCCGAGCATTTGTTTCCAGCGCGATGACACATAGATGCTGTCATTGTGCAGTTGCCAATCCCAAATCCCATCATTTGCACCCCGCAATGCCAGTTCTAAACGCTCTTCACGTTTGTAAAGCTGCTGTTCGGAACTTTGAATGACTTCAAGCATTTCATTGAAATAATTGCCTAAAATACCCAGTTCATCATGACGATTCATTTGGGTGCGAATTTGTAAATTCCCGCCCCGTACTTGTTGGGCGACATCAACCAGAGTTTGTAAGCCTTGTGTGAGTCCGCGTGCGATTAAAATCGCAAAAATCGTTCCTGTCAAAATGGCGAGTAAGGTATAAAACAGTCCTTTGTAAATCGCGAGGGTAATATTATTTTGTAGTGCCTGCTGTGAAACCGAGATTCTTACCCAACCAATCAGTTGGCTGTTTTTAAAGAAAATGGGGGAGGCGACTTCTAAAATATCGGTATTTTGTAACAGGACTTTTGAGCGATGGGGTCGTTCGGACACGCTTAAACTCAGTGAATCATTGCTATAGCGTCCTAAACAATGGCAGTTTTTGGGATCACTGTGCGCTAACACTTTGAGTTCGGGAGAAAGCACCATTGCATAATGTAAACCGGGGTAGTTGGTTTGGGCTTGCAAGATTTCGTGTAAACCCTCGACATCATTCGCTAATACCCACGAGCTGCTGTTAATCGCCAAGGTGTAAGCAAGAGCTTGTCCACTTTCTAGGGCTTGTTGTTGCCAAAGTCCTTTTTGCTCATTGACCACATCAAACACAAAAATGCTCATTAACACCGCATGAACCAGTGCTATCCCTAAAATTAGTTGTCGTCGAATCGACCGATGATAGAAGCGTCGTATAGAATTAAGCATGGTCATGGTGGGTTACAAAAGGGGCTGTGGAATCATTAGGGGACACTACATTTAGAGTCAATGCCCACGGTCTGCATGAATTGTTGCATAAAATCTGCCACAGGCTGATAGGTTTCAGGGGTGGCGGCTTCAAAATGACTGATCGGAATCCGCCGCAACAAGGCGATGCCCTCGGGATAAGTTTGTAAATTAAAGAAAAACGCGCTCACCACGCCGAGTAATTCTTTGGAAATATCATTGCGTACTATTAAACTATTATTTGGGAGGCTGTGAGTTTGCCATTTCACTTCCAATTGTGTTGCCAGCTCGGGCTTTCTTTCTTTGAAGCGTTCCCAGGGCACAGTCCAAGTCGTGCCTGCATCTGATTTGCCCAAAAGTACGCTCATTATTGAGGATTCTTGCGAGCCTACATAAATATTGTTCAGATCGCTATGCACTTGTAAGCCTTGTTGATGCAAATAATACTGTGGCATAAATGTGCCAGCCAAGGCGGAACATGCGGGATAGCTGACAGTTTTGCCTTTTAATTGTGAAATCTGCTCAAGGTGTTGATCTTTGCGCACCAAAATCAACCCCCGAAATTTGTCGTCATCCCCCATTTTTCCAAAAATACGATAGTCGCGTTCTAAAGCTTTTAAGGTTTGATAGGGATTGGGTAAGGCAAAGGCAAAATTACGCAGATAAAGCTTTTTTTCATAAGCTGCATAACTGGTAGAGGCTTCTAGTTTAATCTTGATGTGGGCGAAACGCTGATCTTTATGCAGGTGATTATTTAAGTGCGTAATCAGCGGATGATAAACTTCAAACAGACGTTGTGGATTGTGTAAGGGATGCACCCCAAAGATCAATTCCTCTGTTCTCACTGGAGAAATGTCACTAAATGAGGGGGTGTAAGTGTTCTCCGCATGATCACAGCCCAGTAAAACCCCGATAATTATTATCCATCCAACTCGGAAGCTTTGCATTTTTTAGGGTGCGCACACGGGACAGTGTGGATTTTTGGGAAAAGTCATCATTTGGGATTCCATAGTGAACGTGTCTAATAATAGCAAACGTCCCACGAGATTTTCACCAATTGCCATGATTAATTTCAGGGCTTCGACGGCTTGTAAGCTGCCAATAATACCGACCACGGGGGCAAGTACCCCATTTTGACTGCAAGTTTCGACAGGCATTTCGGTTTGTGGATATAAACAACGGTAACAAGGACTCTGGGTTAAATCGTTCCGAAATACGCTGATTTGCCCTTCAAAGCGAATTGCCGCGCCTGAAACCAAGGGCACTTTAGCCTGTACACAGGCTTCATTAATCATAAATCTTGTGTGTAGATTATCGGTGCAATCCAGCACCACATCAATCTGTTCCAATGACTGACGTAAACTTTCAGGTGACCACGGGCTGGGCAAGAGGCTAATGTCAATTAAGGGATTGAGGGCGTGCAGGTGTTCGCGGGCTGATTCGACTTTGCTGTGTCCAATGCTGGCGGTGCTGTGAATAATTTGGCGTTGTAGGTTGGATAATTCGACTTTATCAATATCACACAGCACTAAATGCCCCACCCCTGCGGCAGCCAAATAGAGCGCGGCAGGACTGCCCAAGCCCCCTAAACCCATAATTAACACCCGCGCCGCTCGCAGGCGTTCTTGTCCTTCGATGCCAACTTGTGGCAGTAGAATCTGGCGGCTGTAGCGTAGCAGTTGGGCATCGTTCATGAGGGATTCCTGAGTTGTGAAAATTAAATCTTAAAGAAGCCCCTAAATCCCCTAAAGGGGAGAAGAGTCCCAAAGTCGCTTTAAAGAAAGCCCCCAACCCCCTAAAGGGGGCTAAACATAAAAGATTAAAACGCTTTTAAGTCCCCTTTAGGGGATTTAGGGGCTTCTTTAGGCAGTTTAAAAATATTTTGATACTCTCCTCCCCTAAAGGGGAGGGCTAGTTCAAAGAGTTAAATCACTATGTTAAATAATGAGTTAAAGCACACTTTGCTCTAACTCATTCTTATATAAACACTTTCTCTGAGGGGCTAGACTGGCTAAT
>JBDKHS010000181.1:0-12064 GCA_039797505.1 Pseudomonadota bacterium
GCTGCATGCGATGCGCCCATTGATGTTGCAAAATGCGAGTAATGCGGTGGATGAGATGGATGAGGTTTTGTAAGCTTAAAAGATTAAAACCAGCCCCTAAATACCCTAAAGGGGACTTTAAAGACAAAATCTTTTAGGTTTAGCCACCTTCAGGGGGTTGGGGGCTTCAGTTAAGATTCAAATCTTCCGCATTCCACTACCTTGCATACAGGCTACAGCCTGTTAAGACTTAATTGATAACACGCCCTCGCACTACCAAAAGGATTAGTATTTCAACTGCATAACTCCTAATATTGTAAGTTTTATCTCCTACAATTTGCCCCACTTGCCCCCCCGCTAAATCGATCCCATCTGAAAGATAACTGTGTATAATTTCGCATCATTTTCAAACATTCCAGATGCCCTTATGCCTTGGTTACAAATTAGTATTGAAACAGACGCAAGCCGTGCGGAAACACTGTCAGACGCACTCAGCGAAATCGGCGCAGTTGCCGTCACTTATCAAGATGCTGCCGATGAACCCGTGTATGAACCCGCGTTAAATACTACGCCATTGTGGGGCAAAACGCGGGTGATTGGCTTATTTATGGACACCGCTGAAGAAGCCACTGTGCTCAATGAATTAACCGCAATGCTTGATCCCGAACCCTTGCCCTTATACATAATGGAATGGGTGGAAGACCAAGAATGGACACGGGTCTGGATGGAAGATTATCATCCAATTGCCTTTGGGAAACGCCTGTGGATTTGTCCAAGTTGGGAAACTCCGCCCGATCCTGATGCGATTAATATCATGCTAGACCCCGGTTTAGCTTTCGGAACGGGCACACATCCCACCACCGCTTTATGTTTGGAATGGTTAGACCAACAAACGGATTTAGCGGGTAAACATTTAATTGATTACGGTTGCGGTTCTGGGATTTTAGCGATTGCAGCATTGAAATTGGGCGCGGCAAGCGTGCTCGGGATTGATAATGATCCGCAAGCTTTAATCGCCAGTTTAGACAATGCCAAAAATAATGCGGTTGATGCCGCTTTGACTTTGGGAATGCCTAAAGATTTACCCGAAGATTTTCTTGCAGATGGCATGCTCGCCAATATTTTAGCCCTGCCATTGATTGAACTTGCCCCCTTGTTTGCCAAATATTTGAAAGCAGGCGCACCGATTGTGCTTTCTGGGATTTTGCAAGAGCAAACGGACATGGTGTGTGAGGCTTATAAACCCTATTTTACGATGATTGAAATTAGCAGCCGCGACCAATGGATGCGCATTGTGGCACAGCGCACAGCTGCCTAAGTTGAGGATTTGAAATGCAAACCCAATGCCCCCATTGCGAAACCATCTTTAGGATTACCCCGCAACAATGCCAAGCCGCACAAGGCTTAGTGCGTTGTAGCCATTGTGCTCAAGTGTTTAACGCCTTGGAACATTTATCCAATGTCCCAGCGGATTTTAAGTTGCCCACAGTTCAAAAGACGACCCAATTACAACAAAGTTTAGAAAAGTCTTTGGACAATTCAGAGCGTTCTTTAGATAAAGAAACCGCTTCCGGGTTGGACGATGAAGAACACGAATATGATGACGAGGATATTCCTGATTTATTTGAACAAGATGAACATCAGAAACGCAGTTTATTAGGGCTAATTTTTTGGATGTTGTTGGTGTTTATCGGCATTGGGGTGTTGGCAGGACAATATCTTTGGTGGGCGCAACGGGATTGGGCTTTGCAACATCCTGATATTCGGCCCATTTTGATAAGTAGCTGTGAATGGTTGGAATGTACCTTGCCAGCGACTCGCAATCTGAGCAGCTTCAAAGTGCAACGTCACATTATTAGACCACATCCCACTTTGCCAAATGCAATTCAATTCGATGCAACCTTTGTCAATACGGCCAGTTTTCCACAGCCTTATCCTGATCTTCAATTAACTTTTGAAAATGTTGGGGCGCAACCCTTGGCACGGCGACGTTTCAAACCCAGTGAATATTTACACACCCAAAAACCTGATGCAGAACTTGCCGCAGGTGCGAGCGTGCATTTACGCTTAGAATTGGTGGATATGGGCGCGGTGATTGAAGGGGGACGTGTCATGGAAGGTTATCATTTCGAGTTTTTTTAAAGTTTTTAAGCTTAAAGAAGCCCCCAACCCCCTAAAGGGGGCTAAACATTTAAAAATATTTGTTTTTAAGTCCCCTTTAGGGGATTTAGGGACTTCTTGAATGCCTAAACTTATCAGGAGCAGGTCATGTGTAATACGTGTGGTTGTAATATTACTAAAGGCAATGAACACCTTATCCAAGCCGATGGCGCACTTGCGAAAACCGCTGAGGGCAAGGCAACAATCGAAGTTTTAAAAAATCTGCTCTCTGAAAATGATCATCAGGCCTTACACAACCGCGAGCATTTTGATGAATATGGTGTGTTGGCGATTAATTTAATGTCCTCGCCCGGTTCTGGGAAAACGCTGTTATTAGAAGCCACGATTCAAGCTTTAAAATCCGAATTCAGTCTTGCGGTGATTGAAGGCGATTTAGAAACTGAAAATGATGCCGAACGCATTCGCGCCCACGGCGTGCCTGCGGTGCAAATTGTCACGGGAACGGCTTGCCATTTGGATGCGCATTTAGTGCATCATGCCTTACATGATTTAGCCCTTGCGCCTTTGGATATTGTGTTTATTGAAAATGTGGGCAATTTGGTCTGTCCTGCAAGTTTTGATTTAGGACATCATCGCAATGTCACCGTGCTTTCTGTCACTGAAGGTGATGATAAACCTGCAAAATATCCTGTAATGTTTCGAGCCGCAGACGTGGTTTTGCTAAGCAAAGTGGACTTATTGCCGTATTTGGAAGAATTCAGTTTGGAACGTGCCGCACAACAAGTGCGTAATCTGGCAAATCCTGCGCCGATTTTTTCGCTGTCTGCAAAAACCAAAGAGGGATTGGAAGCGTGGTTTGATTGGATACGTCAAGAAGTGGCAGCGCAAAAATTGCGGGTTCAACAAGGAAAAACCGCTTTACCTGCGATGCAAGCCGATGGGGCGCGTTTGCATGGTTTAGCGCAACAGGGACATACGCATTCACAGGTGTGAAATTTTTTAGAAAATTGGCAGCACGCTATTTGCTTGCAGCTTTAGGAGTTACACAGTTTAAATACTAATTATTTTATTTACAATAAGTTAGATTAAAGATGTATGGCGGCTACGCCTTATAGAACCGATATTGATAGGCTGATTTAATAGCGGTTTGAAGCTGCTCAAACCGAAGGCACAGCCCCCGCCAATTTTGCCAGCCATGCCGTTTTGGCAGAAAGTTCTAAAGAACAGCTCCATTTATAGGCAAGATTCAAAGAACGAGCCTGTGCATAAACGCCGTGACCCCGCACCACACAAATTGGATAATTGGCAAGACAAGCAGCGACTTTAGCGGGCGCGTCTTGTAAATATTTCGCATAATCCACCGTGAGCACGGGCACTTTTGGAAAATAATAATTGCCTTCAAAGTCCACAGGGATAAAATCCTCTCCCGACAAAGTCATTGCCACGCTGTGCGCCCCGTGACTGTGTAATACCGCTTGGGCTTCAGGATTTTGGCGGTACACACTCAAATGTAAAGCAGCGTCTAAAGATGCGCCTTGAGGTGGTGCATCATATAACTGACAACGAATTAAATCAGCGGCTTGCAAAATATCCGCACTTGCCCCCGTGGGAGTCACCCACACCGCCTCCCCATCGCGTACCGAAGCATTGCCGCTGTGCGAGTCATTTAAACCGTAATGACGTAACCATCGATAATATTGTACTAATTCTTCCGCCAATTGCATGTTATGAACTCCTTCTTGACAAGCAGGTGTAACAAATCCATCAAACCCCACATAAATGCGTTACAAGTTTTCGATAAATCGGTAAACTAATAAAAACAGGCGCATTAAATGCAGTCCTTAAAACAACAGACACACGATCTTCGATCTATTACCGCGTTATTATCATTGATAACGCATTTTACCTACAAAAAGGATAAAAGCATCATGAAGATTACTTTTGACATCGAAGCAACGCCTCAAGAATTACGCAGCTTTTTTGGTTTACCTGATGTAGAACCCCTGCAAAGTGAAATGCTGGAGATTATTCGCAAAAATATGTCTGCGGGGACAGCAGGCTTTGATCCACTCACCGTGATGAAGCCGTTCTTGCCTGAACAAATGCAATCCATTGGCGGCTTACAAAAAGCGATGTGGCAAACGATTATGGGCAGCACAAAACCAAAAACCGCCCCTCCTGCCGACAAAGAAAAGAAAGAAACGAAAGAAACTAAATAGTTCAATCGAGATAACGCATGAAAGTCAAATCGACACAACTCGCACAACATTTACAGCGCGGTTTGTCGCCCGCTTATTTGCTGACAGGCGATGAGCCTTTACAAATGATGGAATGTAGTGACACGCTACGTAAAATTGCCCGTCAGCAGGGCTTTACCGAACGTACGGTGTTGAGCGTAGAAGCCAATTTCGATTGGAGTGCGTTACAAGATGCCACGCAAAGTTTATCTTTATTTGCCAGCAAACAATTAATCGAAATTCGTCTCGGCAACAAAACCATCAGTGAAGCAGGCACTAAACTGCTGATCGAATATTTTGCCAACATCTCAGAAAGCACCTGTCTGCTCATCATTGCCGATAAATTAGATTCTGCCAAACAAAAAACCAAATGGTTTTCACTGCTCGAAGAAAAGGCAGTCGTTATCAATGTCGCACCGCTGGAGTTGGCAGAATTACCCGCATGGATTACCCAACGCCTCAGCCTGCAAGGATTACGCGCCACGCCTGACGCAATCACCCTGATTGCCGAGCGTGCAGAAGGACACTTATTGGCCTGCGCCCAAGAGATTGAAAAATTGGGATTATTGCATCCCAAAGACCAAGTTTTAGACAGCTCACATATTTTAGAAGCGGTGACAGACAGTGCACGTTTTGAAATTTTTGCGTGGGTAGATATTGTGCTTGGGGGCGATGTTGCCCGCAGTGTGCGCCAATTGCGCGGCTTGCGTGCGGAAGGTTTAGAACCCATTTTAATCGTATGGGCTTTAGACCGTGAACTGCGTACCCTTGCCCAAGTGGCTTATGCGCTGCAACAAAAGCAAAGTGTGGATCATATTTGTAGAACGTATCGCATTTGGCAACAGCGTAAATCTTTAATTTTTCAAGCAGTGAAACGTCATCCTTTGGCAACTTGGCAAAGTTTTCTACAACAAACCCTAGAATTAGATCGTTTGGTCAAAGGCGCAAGTCGTGGCAATGTTTGGGATGCTTTGCAAAAATTAGCGGTACAAGTGGCTGGAATTAAATTGTTGAATCATTAAGTAAAATCCCATTAAAGAAGCTCCTAAATCCTCTAAAGGGAACTTTAAAGATTAAATCTCGTATCTTTAGCCCCCTTCAGGGGGTTGGGGGCTTTCTTTAAAGCGACTTTGAGCCTCTCCTCCTCTTACGTGACGAAAGGGGAAAGTTAAACCTGTCTTCTTCCTAACAGCGTTATGTCGTTTACTAAGGCTTGCTTTTTTTAAGCCTTACACCCTGTTTTAACAATGGAATAAACGCAGTAACACTACCAAATTTTTTAAATATGGCTATACTCAAAAATTTGCCACTGCTGTAAGGAAAATGAGATGACAGAGTCTGAATTTACCGCCTGCTATGAAAGCACCCTTGCGGCAATTGAGACGGCTTTGGATAATATGGATAACGAAGTTGATTTTGACAGTGAATTGCAAGAAAACATCCTCACCATTGAGTTTAGCGATCATTCAAAAGTCATTATCAGCCGTCAACTGCCTGTTTCCCAACTTTGGATTGCTGCCAAAAGTGGCGGTTTTCACTTCAATTATCTGACAGCGCAAAATTGTTGGCAGGATGAAAAAACGGGCGAAGAATTATTTGCCCTGCTGTCTCGGGTTTGCACTGAACAAGCCCAAGATGATTTTCAATTGAAACCCACCGAATTGCAATAAATACGCACCATAATGCTAAATAATTTATTGCACCGTCCCTAAAGTTTTATAGAACCGACTCTCTTCTAGGATGAAATCGAGATGGAAAAACTCAAAAAACCAATTCGTAAAGCAGTATTCCCCGTGGCTGGTTTAGGAACACGTTTCTTGCCTGCCACCAAAGCCAGCCCCAAAGAAATGCTCCCAATTGTCGACAAGCCTTTAATTCAATACGCTGCTGAAGAAGCGATTGCGGCAGGCATTGAACAATTGATTTTCGTGACCAGCGGCAGCAAACGCGCCATTGAAGATCACTTCGATAAGAACCAAGAATTAGAAGACGAATTAGAACGTCGCGGCAAATATGACTTGTTAGCAATGACGCGCCACATCGTGCCTGCGGGCATTTCCTGTATTTACATCCGTCAGCCTGAAGCTTTAGGCTTGGGACATGCCGTATTATGTGCAAAACCTGTGGTCGGTGATGAACCCTTTGCGGTGATTTTGGCAGATGATTTAATCGACGGTGAAGAACGCTCTTGTTTGGCACAGATGATTAATGTTTATGAAAAGCAACAATGTAGCGTGCTTGGTGTGGAAGAAGTTGCGCAAGAAGAAACCGATAAATATGGGATTGTGAAATCTGAAGCCTTGTATGAAGGTTTATCTCGGATTAGCAGCATTATTGAAAAGCCTGCGCCCGACAAAGCCCCGTCAAATTTGGCGGTTGTGGGTCGTTATTTATTAAGCCCCAATATTTTCAAACATTTGGAAAAAACCCAACGCGGTGCGGGTGGCGAAATCCAATTAACGGATGCCATTGCCAATTTATTGCTGGAAGAACAAGTATTAGCTTATAAATTCAAAGGCACGCGCTATGATTGCGGCAGCAAATTGGGTTATTTAATTGCTACGATTGACTACGCTTTGCAACATCCTAATTTACGCGATGCGTTTAAAGCGCATTTGGCTGATATTTGTGCAAAACGTGTGAAGGGTTAAAGCTGTTTTAATAAGCCGATGTGTTAATACCCAATCTCTCAGCCCTCCGATTTTTATGAAGAGGGCTGTTTTGTTTTTCCCCTCCAAAATTATTAACGATAAGATTTTCAATAACTGATTTCTTGCGTGTAATACTCTCAAGTTGTTTACTCATTATGTTCTCACTAAAAATTCCGCTTTTCACCAGCAACGATGGTGTACAAACCCCCAAACCCAGTTATAACTTCGGGTTTATCTTTTGTGGATTCGCATTGTCTTTGCTGGGTTTATTGATGGTGGCTTCCACTTCGATGAATATTGCCGCAGTCAAATTCAACGATCCACTTTATTATTTCTGGCGACAAAGTATTTACAGCTTGGTGGGTTTGATATTGGCAATGCTGGTGCTGCAATTCCCGCTGAAACTGTGGCAACGTATTAATATTTCACTGTTATTTATGGGCATTGCGCTGCTCATTTTGGTGGTGACTCCGCATATTGGGCGCGAAGTGAATGGCAGTATGCGCTGGATTAGTTTGGGCTTTTTCAATTTGCAGCCGTCCGAGCCGATGAAATTATTTATTATTTTATTCATGGCGGGCTATTTGATTCGGCGCAGTGTCGAAGTGAGAGCTGCAATGAGCGGGTTTATCAAGCCGATGTTAGTAGTTTGTGTGATTACCTGTTTACTGCTGTTAGAACCCGATTACGGCGCAACCGTGGTGATGTTTGTCACCGTGCTGGGGATGTTATTTCTTGCGGGCGTGCCAATGCGTCAATTTTTACTCTGGGTCACGGTAGTCGGTTTGGCTTTGGGTTTGGTGCTATTAATTGCGCCGTATCGTATTGGACGCTTAGCCAGCTTTATGAATCCGTGGGCTGACCCTTTCAATAAGGGCTTTCAGTTAATTCAAGCCTTGATTGCGATTGGGCGAGGTGAATTATTTGGCGTGGGTTTGGGAAACAGTGTGCAAAAACTCAGTTATTTGCCCGAGGCGCATACCGATTTCCTGTTTGCGATTTTGGCGGAAGAATTTGGCTTAATCGGTGTGGTGTTGGTGATTGGCTTATTTGCATGGCTGGTATTACGCGCTTTCACGGTGGCAATGCAGGCGGAACGTTTGGGGCTACATTATGCGGCGTATGTGAGTTATGGCATTGGTTTGGCGATTGGTTTGCAGGCGGGGATAAATCTCGGGGTGAATATGGGTTTGTTGCCGACCAAAGGTTTAACCTTGCCGTTTATGAGCTATGGCGGCTCGAGCATGTTAATTGCCTGTGTGATGTTGGCAATTTTGATTCGCATTGATTATGAAAATCAGTTGGCGGTTTTTCCAAAGCGTGGGGTTTGAAAAGTGCGGGCTAAAGCTGTAAGGTTTGTCTGAATCAGGACTTTCAGAATTATCTCGTTCCAACGCTCCAGCGTTGGAATGTCTACCTCGTCGCTCCAGCAGCAAGGATTTTACAAGCTTCTGCCGTACAAGGAGAGCCTTATCGATTCAACTGCGTCATGCCTAGAATTATCACCTTTTTTGGTGGAATACGCTGCGCTATTCCACCCTACGACTACGACTAAATTTTCTACTCTTTCTTATCCCGAACTCAGGTTAAAAATAGCACAAATCACGCTTGTGAAATTCCCCGCAATTGTTCCATAATTTTGTGAATATTCAAGGAGAAAAATATGCCATTAATTGTATTATCTGTGATTATTCAAGCGATTTTTATCGTGCACGCCCACAAAACAGGTCGACGGGATTGGATATGGATTTTATTGATAATTCCTGTAGCGGGCTGCATTTTTTATTTCTTTCTCGAAATGTTGCCAGAGATGCGCAACAGTCGCACGGGGCGCAAAACGGTTCATCAGGTACTCAAAACCATTGACCCAGAACGCGATTTAAAACGGCTTGCCAAAGAATTAGCGATTTCTGAAAACACCCAAAATAAACTGAATTTGGCGGAAGAATGTACTGCGAATGGCTTTTATCAAGAAGCGATTGATTTGTATCACAGTGCGTTAGTGGGTTTGTACAAAACTGACCCGAAAATTATGCTCTCTCTTGCACAGGCTTTGTTTTTAAATCAGCAATATGCTGAGGCTAAAATCACCTTAGAACGCTTAATTGCAGAAAACCCTGATTTTAAATTACAAGACGGACATTTACTGTATGCTCGTACCTTGGAGTATTTAGGGGAAAATGAGCCAGCACTGGCGGAATATAAGACCTTGGCAGTGTATTTTTCTGGCTATGAAGCCAAATGCCGCTATGCCTTATTATTGCAAAAACTGGGTTACACCGAACAAGCTCACGCGATGTTTAAAGAAATCTTGGCGCGAGCTGACACCATGCCCAACAACTTTCGTAAAGTTCAACAAGAATGGATTAACATTGCGAAACAACAACTTTCCTGAAAAGGAAATAATTGTGATAGAACAACCTATCAAATATCTTACAGGATATTTGATGGGTTAAAGACCCGCAATAAATTTAAGAATGGGATACCTGTTTTTGCTAGCTGGGGGGCAATTTGTTAATCAAAAAAACGACTAACCAGATCAACCCAAACCACAACCCAGCCACCAAAGCTAATGCAACAATGGCGCAACACAGGGCAGCTAAAATCTTAGAAAATTCCCTTGGCATTCAGATAGATGGCATAAGTACGATCTACACCCATAATATGCTCTTCCAACCAAATTTTTAAAAACTGCATGATTTGCACTGTATTCAGGTTTTCACCCTGTTTGAAATAATTCCCCAAAAATACGACTTTTTCAGTCAGTGAGTCATGTTCTGCTTTGTGCCCGTCAAAATCAGGATAAGCATTCGTTTTCAGCAAGTTTTCTTCATAAGAGAAATGAGTGCGGGTATAGTCTAATAATTCATCTAAAACCGCCCCTAATACATCATGATCATTGCCTGCATTAATCGCATCATCTAATTGATTAATCAGCGCAATTAAACGTTGGTGCTGCTTGTCAATTTCTGCAATATGCACACTCAGTGCCTCAGTCCACTGCATTAAAGCCATGTTTTTTTCCTTTGGTCGATGAAGTCACGAAACTCAATTGTATTGGCTGTGTCCCCTGTTCACAAGCGATTAGCGTATAATCTACACCCTATAAACCACTAAACAACACGTAAAGGTACAGCCATGATCACGGTCAAAGATTTAATGTGTACTGAGGTTCAAACCTTAAAACCCACTGATAGTATTCACGAAGCCCGTCTTTTAATGATTGAGCAGCATGTGCGCCATATTCCTATCGTAGAACATGATAAATTTGTGGGTTTATTGACCAAGCACGACATTTTAGCGATTTCAGTTTCTTCTTTGGCAGAAATCGACAGCGCGCAACAAGATGAACTCGACTCTGCCATTCCCATCAGCGAGGTGATGTTGACGGATGTGATTGTTGCCGATGAAGATGCCAGTTTGTTAGAAGCCGCCAATGTCATGCTGAATCAACATCATGGCTGTTTACCTGTAGTACATAATGAAAAATTGGTGGGCGTGTTGACCGAGGCCGACTTCGTGCGTTTGGCAATCTATCTGATGGAACGCCTTGATCATCATAATACCAAACCCCATAAAAGTTAGGCAATTATTCAGCTTTAAGGACAGAATAATTAAAAGCTGAGTATTTTACTTTGCTATTATCTGTCCCGTGTATACACTATTAGACTATCCCTTAATTTTATCAAGTCGCTTGTAAGGAGAGCAGTATGGCAGAAATTACCCAAGCACTGGTTGAAGCCGCCCTTAAGGAATTTCAAATTCCGTATTTAAAAAAGGACCTCATCAGTAGCAAAGTCGTTCAAGAACTGTTTGTAAAAGACAATCATATTACCCTGACTTTGCAGTTTGGCTTTCCCTGCCAAGGTTATCATGCACCGCTCAGTCAAGCCTTACAGCAGTTTTTAAGTGAGCATTTTGGTACGCCTATCAGTTTGAACTTAAGCGTCACCAGCAAAATTACCGCCCATGCGGTGCAACGCGGGGTTAGCCCGATTGAAGGGATTAAAAATATTATTGCGGTGGCATCTGGAAAAGGTGGCGTGGGCAAATCCACCACCGCCGTCAATCTCGCGCTGGCACTGGTTGCTGAGGGCGCGAACGTCGGGATTTTGGACGCGGATATTTACGGCCCAAGTCAGCCACGTATGTTGGGCACGAAAACCCAGCCTGAATCTAAAGACGGCACGCATTTAGAACCTGTGGTCAGTCACGGTTTACAATCAATGTCTATCGGTTATTTAATCGACGACGAAACCCCAATGATTTGGCGCGGCCCTATGGTCACGCAGGCTTTGGAACAATTGCTGAAAGAAACCCGCTGGACGGAATTGGATTATTTGGTCATCGATTTGCCCCCCGGCACTGGCGACACCCAATTAACCTTGGCGCAAAAAGTCCCTGTCAGTGGCGCGGTGATTGTCACCACCCCTCAAGATATTGCCTTGCTGGATGCGCGTAAAGGCTTAAAAATGTTTGAAAAAGTGAATGTTCCCGTGTTGGGCATTGTGGAAAATATGAGTATTCATATTTGTAGCCAATGCGGACATGCAGAACATATTTTCGGCTCAGGTGGCGGCACGCGCATGTCCGAAGATTACAATGTGGAATTATTGGGCGAATTGCCCTTAGATATTCGGATTCGTGAAGATGCTGATGGAGGAATTCCGACCGTGGTCGCTGCTCCTGACAGCTTAATCACGGCGAGTTATCGTGAAATCGCACGGCGGGTTGCGGCAAAATTATCGCTGCAAGCTAAGGACTATTCTGCGAAATTTCCAAAAATCACAATTCAGAATAATTAACAGCGTGTAACGATTATTTGAATCAGCTGCGCCCCCAACGCCTTAAAGATTAAAACCAGCCCCTAAATTCCCTAAAGGGGACTTAACAGCGTTTTAACCTTTATCTTTAGCCCCCTTTAGGGGGTTGGGGGCTTCTGTCGAACACCCAACGACTTTAAAATTTGCAGTTTCTACCCAGCACAGGTAGGATCATGTCTTTAATAACAGCATAATGAAGTAGTGCTATGTTCGGATTCGGTAAGAAATCAGTCACCCCTGCAACTCCCAAAGA
>JBDKHS010000182.1:0-2577 GCA_039797505.1 Pseudomonadota bacterium
TAATTCAGACAATCCTGTAAATCCTGATTCAGACAACTATATAATAACAGACGTAGGATTGAGCAAGGGCAGAATGACTTTTTCCAATTTTTCGGCGGTCAGTTGCCCTGGATGACGAGAAGTCATAATACCTTTACGATCCAGCACCACGGTATACGGCATTGCCCCAATACGATTACCAAAACTTTCGGCAATGCTACGCATTTTGCTGTCATCAGGATCAAGTAAAATGGGGTAATTGATTTTGGTCTCTTCGATAATACGCCGCACAGCATCGCGCTCATCCATCGCAACGCCCACAAATTGTAAACCTTGTTGTTGGTAACGCCGTTGTAATTCAATAAAATGAGGAAGTTCATTCACACAAGGCACACACCAAGCGGCCCAGAAATTCATCACCACCACGCGCCCATCCCATTCAGAATTTTGATACAGCTTGCCGTCCAAATCAGGCATTGTGAATGCGGGGCGCAATACTTGCTTTTCAATTTCTAAAGTGGGTTCAAGCAAGGTGGGTTGATCGTGAACATTGGGGTTACGGTTGAATAAACTGTAACCAATACTGGCGGTGAGTGCACCTAAGCCCAGAATTAAGAATGCCACAACGAACTTTTTCATGGTGAACCAGTTATCTTACTCAAATGTTGACGAAATTCGGCGGCGGGCATAAAGCCAATAATCCGCGCCGCTTGTTGTTCTTGCTGCTGTTTAAAAAATAAAATGGCAGGAGGACCAAATAAATTAAATTGTTTATATAAAGCTTTATCTTGCGCATCATTGGCGGTGACATCGGTTTGTAGCAAAATCACGTTTTTCAAAGCTTGTTGCACGCTGGGATCGTTAAAAGTTAAGGTTTCCATCTCTTTGCAGGAAACACACCAATCTGCATAAAAGTCTAACATCACGATTTTATCACGCGCTTGGGCTAATTCTTGTTGTAAAGCTTCCATACCTTTGATGCGTTTGAAGACGGTTTCAGTCCCAGCGGCATGACTACTGTTCATCAAGGTTTGAAACTTCAGCGGCTGAAAACGATCATAATTGCCACTCGCCACCCCAATTAGCTGTAATATACCATACACTAACAAGATAATCCCGAAACCTTTCCACAGCTTACGCCAACCCGTCACTCCCGCGCCCAAATTATCAACTGCGCCCATGTAAATGGCAGAAACAATTAATAAACTTGCCCACAACAATAAACTCAGCACGGGAGGTAAGACGCGTTCTAGCATCCAAATTGCGACTACGAGTAATAACACCCCGAAAATCGCTTTAACACCATCCATCCATTCGCCTGCACGCGGCAACACATGTCCTGAAGATGTTCCAATTAAAATCAAGGGAATCCCCATGCCCATACTTAGCGCGAATAAGGCAAAGCCACCAAACACTGCATTTCCCGTTTGCCCGATATAAATCAATGCACCCGCCAAAGGTGCAGCCACACAAGGCCCTACAATCAAGGCAGATAATAAGCCCATGATTGCCACACCGAATAAGCTACCGCCTTGCTGTTTATTGCTGACATGGGTGAGTTTGGTTTGAATAAAACTCGGCATTTGCAGTTCATAAAATCCAAACATCGACAAGGACAACGCCACAAATACCAAGGCAAAAGCGGAAATAATCCACGGATTTTGGAAGGCCGCTTGTAAATTTTCACCTAATAAACCTGCAAATACGCCTGCAATGCTATAGGTGAAAGCCATCGCCAAGACGTAAGTCAGCGACATAATGAAGGCGCGGCGCGTGGTGACATGTTTGCCTTCACCAACAATGATGCTGGATAAAATCGGAATCATTGGGAACACGCAGGGCGTGAACGACAGCAATAAACCAAATCCGAAAAACATCAATTAGCTATACCACACGCTGCTGTTTTCTAATAAGCGGGTAATACGATCTTGTTCTGAAATATTTTCGACGGGCGCAGGTTTTGCCACGACACTGGGCGCAGGACTGACTGAATTCACCGCGCCCTGTGGCACAATTAAAGGCAAAGTTTTTTCTATCGGGGGATAGCAGAGTCCTGCGGAGGCACAACCTTGATAACTGATATTTAACACTAATTCTGAAGCTGCGCCCAGATTTTCAACAGGCAATTTTACTTCTAAACTGTGTTCGTAAATTTCGACCTTGCCAAAACTGGGGTCATCTTTGGTTTTGCTGGCGGGAAAAATCGGTACGCCTAATTTTGCCGTGCCCGTTGCCAGATTAAACTTCAAACGCTGTTGATATAAATAATAGCCTTCTGCAATCTGCCATTTCAGCACGATTTGCTGGGGCGAAGACATGCGTGCAGAAACCACAAAAGCTTGCTCAGGGTCGAGAAACTCATTGCTGGCAACAGGCGCGGTTTGAAAGTTTAAAGCACTTGATTTGCCAAACACACCATCATTCAGGACAGGCGAACTTTCCGCAGCCGAGACTAAGGACGCAATTAGGCATAAACAAGTAAAGACAAGGGCGCGGCACAGCATTATTCAGACTTCGGCTTGGTGATGAGCATGTTATCCATCCAGTCAAAATAGCTGGGCGAACCCGTTTGAATCGGTAAGGCAATGATTTCAGGTT
>JBDKHS010000183.1:0-3579 GCA_039797505.1 Pseudomonadota bacterium
AGAGCGTTCTTGATTCAACTGCGTCATGTCTAGAGTTATCACGTTTCAAGGCGGAATACGCTACGCTATTCCACCCTACTACTACGACTAAATTTTTTCGTTCCAATATTTTACTACTGCAACAAGCGACTAATATTCACCACAACTGTTTCACCCAGTTTCGCAGTTTCAACTTGACCCACATAATCGCCTGCTTGTGGCAAGGCATTGCCGCTACTTGATACCCGCGCCATCACCATCACTTCACTGAAATTTGATAGTTTCATGCTGGGTGTCATTGCCATGCTGTCATCTAAGGTAATTTTCAGCGGCAAATCTTTCACCTGTTTTTTCACCACCGCCAACGGCATGGGCGTGCCTTGTTTGGCGCGGGCATAAATAAATACGGTATCCGTAGGATTGACTTTTGCCAACACCTCCGCCGCAAGACTGACTTCAACCTGTAACTGCGCTGCGCCCGTTGCTTTGGGTAAATTGGGTAAAGTTGCCGTGCTGGGCGTTGCGGTCGCATTCAATGCCATGGGTTTCATCAAACGTTTGGCTTCATTAATTTGTTCTAACAAACTTTGACGGTCTTCAGTTTCATTTTCAGGAATTTGCGCCAATAAACGCTGCCAATATTCCACCGCCATTGCATAATCTTTACTTTGTGCAGACGCTAATCCCGCAAGCCATAACGCTTTTGGCAATTCTGGGTTTAAAGAGAGCGCAGTTTTCAGTAATTCGACTGGTCTTCCCGCTAAATCTCCGTTTGCACTCATGCCTAAAGTTTCAGCAAAATCCACAAATAACTGCGGATTTTCATTACCCGCCAAGGCAAGTGCTTTGGTATAGGCGACAATCGCTTCAGGATAACGATTTAGCACCGTATAAGAACGCCCCAACATGTACCAACCCTTGGTATCTTCAGGATTTTCTTCCAAACGTTTCACCAATTTTTGAACCATTTCTTCCAAATTAGGAGGAATTTTACTTTGCGCAGCTTTATCCGTAGGAGCAGGCTTTTCTGAAGTTGCCAGCAAATAATCGGATGATTTTAAATAACCGCCAATGGCGAGCACAGGCAAAATCATCCCGATGGCAATCCCTGCCCAACGTCCACGCGGGGTAGTGATTTGAGTCTCAGGGGTTTCCACATCGTGTAATAAGGTTTGGTCGAGTTCTAATTTGGCAAGTTCCCGTTGCTCGGGATTTAAATTTTCAGCTTCTAATTCAGCAAGCCGTTCTTTGTAAATCGCGATATTCGTGGCCCGTTGGTTTACTTGGGAAGCAGGCTTGCTGGTTTTCAACAAGGCGGGCATCACAAAAGCAAGTGCGAGCGCGGTCAAGGCGGCTGCGGTAATCCAAAACAATATCAGCATGGTTAATCTTAATCCTTATTCGTCTAGCAAATGCTTGAGTTTATCGCGCTCGCTGCTGCTTAAATCTTCGTGGGGGACGGTGGTTTGTTGGCGGCGAATGAAATAAATTAAAATACCAATTCCCAGTAGCAATAATAACGCAGGTGCAATCCAGAGCACGGCAGTAGAGGCTTTAAATGGTGGGCGATACAGCACGAAATCACCATAGCGTGACACTAAAAACTCGATAATTTGTGCGTCGCTTTGTCCTTGAATAATTAAAGTGCGGACTTGGTCGCGTAAATCTTGGGCAAGCTCGGCATTGGAATCTGCCAGTGATTGATTTTGACAAACCACACAGCGCAATTCCGCAGACAGGGCTTTGTAGCGTACTTCTTGGCTAGGATCGCTAAAAATGGCGGTGGTTTTGTCAATCGCAGTGGCAACAACGCTGCTGATTAATAGGCTAAACAGTAAAATAATTCTATACATAACACGTATTTCGACCTGTGAAAAGAAAATCGTGGGCAATTTTTGGAGTGGCGTAAGGCAGATGGGGCGCATTATAGCGCATTTGTGAGATTGAAGGATTGTAGCCCGTATGCAGCATAGCGAGGGTGAAAAAGTCTTAAATCTTAAGAGTAAACCGAAGGACTGGCAGTGCTTGTAGCACTGCCAGTCCTAAACTTGTGTTTTATTTGAGAGCTGTTAGCTCTGATTTACTCGTTAAGCTAAGTTTGCGAGACTGAGCTGATTAAGAAGTGCGAATAAATTCGCACCTACAATGAGTCATTTTGACAATAATAAACGATTTTGAACGATTTTGTTTGAAGCTTAATTTCAGGACAGGAATGATTTCAAAGCGGTTTCATATAAAAAAACGACCAATCTGGGAAATTGGTCGTTTTGGAGGGTTCACTCAACATTTACTAAAACACTCAAAAATGGCGTTCATACTCTAAATTGCCATTTTACTGCGCCGTCATCACTGTTGTGATTCAGACCAAACAAATAGCCCACTGGGTAGAGAAGTGCGCTCTTTGAATCTAAAACAAAATTTTTCAGAATAGGAGTTACGCAGTTGAAACACTAATTTTTTATAGTATTTCCAGCTATATTAAATAGCCAACTATTTAACTGCATGATTCATAAAAGCATTTCATGATTTTTCCTGCCAATTATTTGGCGATTAAAACACCCTTTGCAGTGTCTTCGTTAAACTCACCCACAAAAGGATAACGTCCAGCTTTCAAAGGTTCGATGTGTAACATCACTTCTTGTCCACCAGCAATCACTTTTTCCTGATTTAATTCATGGCTTTCAAATTCTTCAGCGGTGCTGTCCAAATTTTTGACATTAAGCTGGATTTTGACACCTGCGGGAACGGTGATTTCAGCGGGTTCAAATTTATGATTTTTGATGACCAACTTGAACACTTTATCTTCTGCGGAGGCTGCATTGGCAAACATTGCAGATGATAAGGCGAGTAGGCTCACTTGAAATAACTTATGCACGATATAACTCCATAAACTAATAAGAATGCGTGACTTAAAATTAAGACCCATGCACTGGGTTTTATGTAAGACTAAGTTCAATGATAATCATTCTTATTCTCAATATCAAGTTATTTTTTTGCATATTTATATGAGAAAAATCAGGGAGTTTAACCAAGCAATTTAGTTTGATAATTTTGGGGCGGGCAAAATCGGAGTTTTTAGCATTATTCCATGAATCCTGATTCAGACATATCTGGCATATTTTGCCCCTATCGCTTACACTACGCGGGCAAGCAGCAAGACGGGCAATCGCTGTGAGGGGTTTCCCTCATGGAGGAAAGTCCGGGCTTCACAGGATGAGATGCCAGATAACGTCTGGGGGGCGAAAGCCTACGGAAAGTGCCACAGAAAATATACCGCCTTGTCTAACAAGGTAAGGGTGAAATGGTGCGGTAAGAGCGCACCGCGTGCTTGGCAACAGGCATGGCAGGGTAAACCCCATCTGAAGCAAGACCAAATAGGAGAACTCATCCGCTTCGGCGAGTTGAAGGCGTGATCCGCGCCGTTCTCGGGTAGGTCGCTAGAGGTGTTTGGTGACAAACATCCCAGAGGAATGGTTGCCACCGTCGCAAGATGGAACAGAACCCGGCTTATAGTCGAACTGCTTGCTCTTTATTCGTGTTTCAGCCCAGCCAACAAATACTTAAATCCGATACAGCCTGCGCCTATTATTGACTAGGTGA
>JBDKHS010000184.1:0-3167 GCA_039797505.1 Pseudomonadota bacterium
TGTAGGTGCGAATTTATTCGCACAACGCGCTCGAATTAAAAACGCATGCGAATAAATTCGCACCTACACTTAACTCTTTTGATAACATGAACTATTCAGTTTGAAGCTTAACTTCAGAATAGAGACAATTTCAAATCGGTTCTATACGCACTTTGATGCATGTACCTAGAGTTATCATGTTTTAGGGTGAAATACACTATTCCACCCTACTACTGAACCACAACTCACCCAATTACCCTAATTAAAAATATTTTTAAAGTTGTGTGTGATAATTGCGTAAATTATGGTTCAGACAAAAAACTCCCCAATCATATCTGCGCGATTCAAACCGTATGACGCGGTAAAATTAGGCAGTTGTCTTTGTCAATAACTTATGAATGGTTTGTAATAACAAACGCGGTTCCACAGGTTTGGCTAAATATGCACTACAACCAATTTGTCGCGCAAAATGTTTATCTTCTTCCAAGTTTGAAGCAGACAAGGCGATAATTGGTTTTTCATAATTTTTAGCCCGTAATTGTTTAACAAAATCATAGCCATTCAACACCGGCATTAACATGTCCGTAATGATAATATCGGGCTGTCTTTCGTCAATTAATTGTAAGGCTTCTTCACCATTATAGGCACTGATCACTTCATAACCTGATTCTGAGAGACAAATCTCAAACAGCTTGTGTAAAAATAGTGCATCTTCCACTAATAAAACTTTACTGCCTTTGCTACTCTCCACATCGGGATGGGTTTGTTCATGATTACGCTCAGCGACGGCTTCAGAGCGATTTGTATAAATCGAAGGGGCTTGAACTGTTGCAAAAAATTGCGAACCTTTCCCCAATTTAGACAGCACCCGCAGTGTCCCCCCCATGATTTTGATGAGGTGATAACTGATTGCCAAACCTAAACCAGCCCCTTGCGTCCCTTGGGTTTTGGTTTCACGATGAAAGGCTTGGAAAATTTTCTGCTGACCTTCTTCAGAAATTCCGAGTCCCGTGTCGATGACCGATAAATCAAGCTGGTCTGCATGCCAATTTAGCGTGAGCGTTACTGTCCCTTTTTCCGTAAATTTCAAGGCATTAGTTACTAAGTTGATAAGAATTTGCCGCAGGCGTAATTCATCAATCATGACTTGTACGGGAATATTTTCAGCTTTCACTTCTAAAGTTAAGCCTTTTTCATCGGCGTGTGGCAGAAATAAAGCCTTCAAATCTTTGAGTAATTTCTTCAAATCACAAGCACGCGGTGCGAGCACCACTTGCCCCATTTCAATCTTAGATTGCTCTAAAATATTATCAATCAGGCTCAGCAAGTGCTGGGTGCTGCTTTGAATGGTATTTAGATAATCGCTGGTATGTTCATCGTTTTTACGTTCTGCATTATCGAGCAGACGGGTATAGCCTGCGATAGATGCCAGTGGTGTGCGCAACTCGTGCGACAAATCCGCAATGAAGCGGGTTTTCAATTGGCTGCTATCTTCAAGCTGTTGCTTTTCTGCAATCAGCATTTGGCGGGCATGTTCAAGTTCTTGAATCAGTTGGCTTTGTCGATACGTGAGTAAACTTAATTCATTGGCTTGTTGCTGGATTTTTTGCTGACGATCATGTTCGGTGGAGGCATCAAAAAATAAGACCCAAGTGCCACCGCGAAAGGGGAGCAGGTGCACATGCGCACTACGTCCCGAACTGGTGCTGACAAATTCTAAAATTTCGGTGTGATCAATCGGCAATAAGCCTTCTAAAAAACTCACTTGTTCTGAGGCGAGTTTTCCCGTGGCAAGCGAGCCTAAACCATAGTGGTTAGGGTAGCCCCCCCATGAAACTAGAATGCCATTTCTATCAACGTGCAGATAGGTGAGCACCATTTCTGCCATCCATAAGGAACGCACATATTTTGCAATACTGATGGGAATTAAAATCATGATACGGTTTTTCCGTGCAAAATCTTCAAGATGTTAGCGTCTTAGAGCAATTGCCACGCCAACCAAGTGAATGCTTCTTCAACACCCATGCCTGTTTGCGCACTACTTTCGATAAGTTTCCAGCCTTGTTCTGCTTGGGGCGCGACCAGATCAGGTGTCACTTCCCATTGTTCGCGAAGATCGGCTTTATTCAATAAGCAGGCAAAGGGTTTATTACCTGTTTGTGCGGTGACGGCTGCCTGTAATTGAATTGCCGATTGCCAAGTGGGTTTTCGCGTGCCATCGACCACAAGAATATACCCCGCAGCTCCTCGTAAATAAGAAGTGGTGGTGGTGGTCAGTGCGTCGTTGCCTGCAATATCCCATAAAATTAGTTTGACTTCTTGCTCTTCAGATAACTTAATAAGTTTAGTATCAATTTTAACGCCCACGGTGGTGAGATATTTTTCTGAAAAGCTTTGGCGCACGAAACGCCCCACTAAGCTGGTCTTACCCACAGCGAAGTCACCAATCATACAAATCTTTTTTTGTAAGGTTACCACTTAATTCAAGCCTCTTACGGTGGTAAAACTCAAACAAATTTTGCTAAATTCCCGCAAAAATTGCCTTAATTCTATTCATTAAGTTGATTGTTAGGAATAATTATACAAGTTTTGCTTGTGTAGAGAATGCTCTTTTATGTATTTCACGACAGAGTGTGCAGTTTAATTTACGATTATGACAGACAATTAATTCCATAGCTTTAAACTGCGATATTATTTTGCCGATTTGAATCATAAAACTTGCCTTGCTATCTCAGCGTTCCAAGCATCGTAGATGCTAATGTATCCCTATGCAAGCCAATAGTTATAAGCACTTTTTAGGGGATTTAGTGTGAGATTTTAGGCAAGGCTTAAGTATTTGAAGAGGGTGCACTACTTAACCTGAGTACGACGAATATAATCATATATTTTATTTTGTTACCGTATAAAGCTGCAACGACATGAATACTCAATAAGTTAATGTTGGTGCAAATAAGCATAAATTAAAGTAGGTTAGCCTAAGCTAACCCAACGAAAATAAAGCAGTTCAGTTGCCAGCCCAACCTACGAGGCTAATTTATTGATTATTTTAATATTCACACGCTTCACGGATAGCTAATTGATATATGTATAAGTATTTACGTCGAACTCAGGTTAATTAATTCAAAAAGCTTTATCTAGCGTAGGGTGGAATAGGCGCAAGCCGTATTCCACCGCAGTAATACAGTTAC
>JBDKHS010000185.1:0-4192 GCA_039797505.1 Pseudomonadota bacterium
CTTCGTAGGTTGGGTTGCCAACGGCAACCCAACATCCCCCCAATTACCGCCTTCGTATTATTCCAACACAATCAATAACCGCTCTAACACTTCTTGCAATAAAACATCGGGCACTTTTTCGACGAATTGTGCTTTTCTCACTGCCCAATCTAAAGATTTCAATTGATGTAGGTGTATTGCTCCATCAGTTTTCAACCCAAATCCCATCAGAGAAACGAGGAAGCCGCTATTGCGAGCAAGTTCTGCATTGCCTTTGGAGATTCATGCCTCAGCACATCCTATTAGCACTAGGGCGTGTCATCAATTAAGCGAATCAGTCTGTTTCAGCGGCATGTAGCGCGGATTTAAATCTGAAACTGTGCCCCCAACCCCCTAAAGGAGGCTAAAGATAAACATGATTGGGGTTTTAAGCCCCCTTTAGGGGGTTGGGGGCGCAGTAAATCCTATTTGATGACACGCACTAGGAACAAGGAAACAGAGTTTGGGAACGAGAGAAACTGCACCAGCTAATGTTCTCAATATCAGGCATTCATCCTGATTAATTCAGATACTCCTGTCAATCCTGATTCTGACAATCTTTATCCCGAACTCAGATTATAAAATAGGCTCGGTCTCACAAACTGAAACGCTGATAACTGCGGGTAAAACTTTTCCCCGCAATTTCAAAGCCTCACTCATAATAAACCCCGTTCCGCCAAAGAAACGCTGTAGCCATCGCCGATAATGAAGTGGTCTAAAATTCGCACATCAATAAACCCTAATGCAGTGCTTAAACGTTTAGTCAATGCGACATCCGCTTGACTGGGTTCTGCCACGCCTGAAGGATGATTGTGCGCCAAAATCAATGCAGCAGCATTGTGTTCTAAAGCACGCTTAACCACTTGTCTTGGATACACGCTTGCCCCATCAATCGTCCCGAAAAATAGCTCTTCAAAACGAATCACGCGGTGCTGATTATCCAAAAATAAACAAGCGAACACTTCATGATTGCGCCCACTGAGTTCCGATAATAAATAATTACGAGTTGCCTCAGGGCTGGTCAACGCATCACCACGCTGCAAACATTCCCGTAAATAACGTTTGCTTAATTCCACACTGGCTTGCAACTGTGCAAATTTTGCTGCGCCCAGCCCTTTGGCTTCACAAAAACGCTGTTGAGTTGCGCCCAACAAACTGCGTAAATCCCCAAATTCATTGATTAAATCTTGCGCCAATTCCAGCGCATTCCTGCCCTGAATACCTGTGCGCAAAAAAATCGCCAATAATTCAGCATTGCTTAAAACCTCCGCACCGCGCTGTAATAATTTTTCACGCGGGCGTTCATCCTCGGGTAAATCTTTGATGGTATTAGTCATTATTATTCCATGATATTAATAAAACACTATTCTGTTTCCCAAACCGTCAATAAAACTTCCAATTCTTCAAGCGAGCGAATCATCGCGTGCGGCGTGACTGCGCCCGTCCATTCGTGCTGATAGCGATTAATCCACACCGCTTTCAGTCCCGCATTCAATGCGCCTTCAATATCACACAGCGCGTCATCGCCCACATGCACGATTTCTGCGGGCGTGGCTTGGGCAAATTTGCACGCGGCAATAAATAAAGCAGGATGTGGTTTTGCCGCGCCGACATCTCGCGCCATTAAACTTAAATCGAAAAACTCACCAATTTCGACGCGGTTCACGTCGGCATTGCCATTGGTTAAACTGCATAATAAATAACGTTGTTTTAAACGCTGCAACACAGGAATCACATCTGCAAATACATCGACATCGTGGCGAACCTGAATGAAAACTTCAAACGCCGCTTGTGCAATTTGCGCAGGATTTTCATAAGCAGCACGCCGAGCAGCTTCTTCTAAACTCAAGGTGCGTAATAAGGTGACATCGTTGAACAGTTCAGGGCGTTCCCGCAACAATTGGTCGCGCAATTCGCGTAATTCATCAATGCTAAAGCGTTCAGTAATGCGTGGATAATGGCTATTTAACCATGTGTATGCGGCTTGTTCGGCTGCTTGAATCACGGGCAGCATGGGCCATAAAGTGTCATCTAAATCAAAACAAATCGCACGAATTGCGGGCATAGGATTAATTCATCAGTGGGTGGTAGAAAATGAAGTCTGGCACGGCTTAAACAGGGATATTGTAATTTGTTTTTTGCGCTTGCAGGCTAAAAATATGAAACCTGCTGGCTTGTAAAAAACGAGCAGGTTTCGAGTTCATCACGCAAGACGTTTTAAAATCAGTTTCTTTGATCGCCGTTTTTGCGAAGCCTTTAGTGACGCAATTTCTCTAAAGATTCGCTCCAATGCACGAGGAAGAATTTCTTTTCTGAAGTCAGTAAATACTCTTCTTGTCCCAAAATCGGGCGCAGCGTGGTCGACATTTGCAGCAAGGTGACGACAAAGACAATCAACCAAAATTTGATAAACGAACTGTCTTGGCTGTCCATCGCTTCCAGCCCTTGCGCCAAATAACGCACCCCAAAATACAAACTTCCAAACCCCAGCAATAAATGAATCGCGCCCATAAATTCCAAAGTTTGAATTGAAAAGGTGAACACGAAGGCAATCGGGGCAAAACCCAGCAATAAAATCGCGGTCAATGCCAACGCACTGCTGAGTAAGGTCGCAATTTGTGCGGGGCGCAAATCTGCACCACTCAACGCCGCCAAAATGTATAAACTCGGATAACAAAGCAAGGCGGAAATCGTTGTGCCCACCATGATTTTAATCGGCACTGCCACCCATTGCACTCCGCCTGTGAAACTGCCCATAATCACGCCATAAATTGCCAAGCCGATAAAGGCTAATAAAATCAATTTAATATTGTAATGCAGCAGCGGCTGTTCGCTGCGGATGTGTTCAAAAAACTGTTGTGGCGTTTTGAGCAGCACATCCATTAAGTGCATCATGCGAATATTGTCGGGAAGTCGCACTTTTGGCAGGGTAAAATCTTCCTCTGACAAGGGCGGAAATGTGCTCGAATCATCATTATTCATGGTTTTTATTTCCTATGCGGTTGACCGCTATATAAAAAATAGCTTCGTAAAAACTGCCATCAAACGGATTGGGGCGTAAGAATTTGACTTCTAAACGCGGGCTTCCGAAAAATGGGCGTAAGTTCCAAGAGATTTGCGCACCTAAAAATAAATTCACAGCAAGCCATGCGGTCAGAATTTGTTTGGCTTGGATTTGACTTTTACAAACATGGGCTAATAAGCGATAAAGCTGACTGTTGGCAATCACGCCTGCAAAGATAATCAGTGCGACATTGAGCAGAATATAAAAATCATAGCCTAAAACTTGCCCTCGGCTGCCCAAACCGGGTAAATGCAGCACAATAAATCCTGCCACGGGCGCGAAAGCTCCAAGAATCACCGCCAACAGTGCGAAACTCATTAATACTGCTAATAAACTTTGTCGAAAGCTAATCGGTGCACCCAAGAGTTGTGCCAACATGCTGTTAATTAAAGCATTACCCAGGGCGGTGAGGCAGAGCAGCAGGGGGAATTTAATCGCGACATATAAACTTTGTAATTCACCGCGCCAACTGCCCAAAGCCGCCCCATACATCGCGCCTCCAACACAAATCAGTATTAAACTCAGGCGTAAATAACGGCTGTCTTTTTCATCGAGCCACACCGCTAAAGTTGCAGCATTGGCGCGACACAGTTGGCGAATGGCTAATTCCCAGTGCATTTTGAACACCTTGAAAATGGAAAGTTCTTTTAAGCTACTTTAGCCTAACGTGAGTTCGGGATAAGGAAGAGCTGAATGTTTAATAAATGTCGTTTATTCAATAACCTGAGTTAGTTAAAGTTAAAGTAGGTTGGTTTAGCCTAAGCTAACCTACTTTAATTTATGCTTATTTGCACCCACATGAACATTAACTTATTGAGTATTCATGTAGTTGCAGCTTTATACGGTAACAAAATGAAATATATGATTATATTCGTAGAACTCAGGTTAAGTAGTTTTCAACTGCCTAACTCCTAAACCTAAAAAAGAAAAAGTAGCAAGCAGCTTAACTTTATGTTTTATAAATGAAATAACGTGAATAATGAAGCCCTCCCCTAAAGGGGGCTAAACACAAAAATTAAAGCGGTTTTAAGTCCCCTTTAGGGGATTTAGGGGCTGGTTTTAATCTTTAAGGGGGTTCGGGCGCAGTGAAACCTATTTGATGACAGACCC
>JBDKHS010000186.1:0-5769 GCA_039797505.1 Pseudomonadota bacterium
TACAACGGACTCCTGAGGTAATTGCCTACCGTCATTTCAATAAAACGACACAACTGTGGCAAACCATGACATGGTCAGAAATAGCAAAGCAAGTAGCACGTTGGCAAGCGGCATTGCAGGGTGAAAACTTAGCAGAGTCCACAAAAATCGCGATTATTCTGCGCAACTGTCCACAATGGGTCATGTTTGACCAAGCTGCTCTTGGATTAGGTTTAATCACTGTCCCTTTGTATACCGATGACCGCCCTGCTAATGTTGCGTATATTATTGAAGAATCGGAAGCGAAAATTCTGTTTTTAGAAAATCTATTGCAGTGGAAACGCTTACATGCTGCCTGTCAAGCATTGCCCCAACTGCAACGCATTTTAACCCTTGAAAGCCTGCACGATTTACCCCCCGAATTACAAGACCCGCGTTTAATCAGTATTGCTGACTGGTTGCCTGCTGACGGAGAATATCCCTTGCTTACCAGTCATGTGGATGCAGACAGTTTGGCGAGCATTGTTTATACCTCGGGCACGACGGGTCGCCCCAAAGGGGTGATGTTAAGTCACCGTAATTTCTTGACGAATGCCCACGCCGCCGCCAGTTCTGCTGATTTCTCCCATCACGATATTTTCTTGTCTTTCTTGCCCTTGTCGCACACCTTGGAACGTACTGATGGCTATTACTTGCCAATGACGGTGGGGGCAAGTGTTGCCTATGCGCGTTCAGTGCAACAATTAGGTTCAGATTTAACCACCGTGCGCCCCACGATGATGATTTCTGTGCCACGAATTTATGAACAGGTGTATGGCAAGATTCAGCATCAATTACAAAAGAAGTCGCCATTTGCACAGAAGGTATTTAAATATACGGTTGAATTAGGCTATCGTTATTTTCTCTATCAACAAGGACGCGGTTCGTGGGAAATCGGTTTCCTGTGGTTGCCCTTGTTGCGCCGTAAAATTGCCGATCCGATTTTGGAAAAATTGGGCGGACGTTTACGCATGGCGATTTGTGGCGGCGCGGCGTTGTCACCCAGCGTGGCGAAGCTGTTCATTGGCTTGGGTTTGAATTTATTACAAGGTTATGGTTTGACCGAAACCAGCCCTGTGATTAGCGTCAACCGTCCAGAAGCCAATATTCCCGAAGGCGTGGGTTTGCCGCTGCCCTTTGTGCAAGTCAAACTTTCATCGGATGGGGAGTTATTGACTAAAAGCCCTTGTGTGACAATGGGCTACTGGAAAAATCCCGAAGCCACCGCACAATTAATTGATGCTGACGGTTGGCTGCACACGGGTGATTTGGCACAAATTAATCCGCAGGGGCATGTCAAAATCACGGGGCGGATTAAAGACATTATCGTGATGGGGAACGGCGAAAAAGTTCCGCCCACCGATATGGAAGCGGCGATTAGTGAAGATGATTTGTTCACGCAAGTGCTGATTGTGGGTGAAGGCAAGGCGTACTTAAGTGCTTTGGTGGTGTTGAATCCTGAAGTTTGGCAAAGTCTCGCCACCGAGTTGCAAGTCAATCCCGAAGATGCTGAAGCGTTGAAAAGCAAGCCTGTGAACAAAGCGGTGTTAGCGCGTATCAGTGCACGAATGAAAATTTTCCCAGGTTATGCGCAAATTCGACGGGTGCTGATTCTGCAAGAGGCGTGGACGGTGGAAAATGGTTTGCTCACACCGACTTTGAAAATTCGGCGCAATTTAATTGTGCAGAAATATGCGGAAGATATTGAACGGCTGTATGAGGGGTTTGACTTGGTGTGAGTTCGGATTTCTGAACCACAATTCACGTAATTTACACAATGATTATAATTAACCTGAGTTCGGGATAAGAAAGAGTAGAAAATTTAGTAGTAGGGTGGAATAGCGTAGCGTATTCCACCCTGAAACGTGATAGTTCTAGGGGTATGGTGGAATACGCTACGCTATTCCACCCTACTAAAAGATTCAGGTTAATTTACTGCTTACTCCAAACACTGGCTAGCGTATTAAATACATGTACTTGATTGCTGGCAGTGACCACGTAGTAGAAAATCCCCGCATCGTCACGCGTGATATATTTCACCGCTTCTTGGCTGGGATAACCAATGCTAGACAAAGGAATTTTCGCTCCCGTATCTAATAACACCACATTGTTATTGTCCAATACCGCCAATAATTCCCCCGCTGCACTGGGGATTGAGAATAAACCCTTCAGCGGAGTGATGTCGCTACTTTGCCAAGCTTGCAAATGAGGATGCCAAATATATAACTTACCCAGGCTGGTGGTGACTAATAAACTGCCCATCGGATAACGCACATGTCCTTGCGTCAGGTATAAAACCCCCGTCACTTCCCCTTTAAACCCGCCCACAGGCAAACCAAAGCCCGTGTTTTGCAAAGATAAAGTTTGCGGCGCGTTATTCACAGCATAATTCAACGTACCGTCGGTTTTGAGACTGAATAAAGTGCCACCCACCAATTGCCCATTACCTGCCCCAGAATTCAGGCTTAATTTGCTGGCAGTCAAGGGTGCAAAACTGTCGACCACCAAAATCACCGAACTGGCTGCTTCTAGGTGTAATTTGCCACTCGCATAATATTTAGCAAACTTCGCGTCCTGACCAAAAGGTAAATTATTCAAAGTACGATAGCTGACACTTTGCAAATCAAAATCTTTCGCAGTGTTGGCAGAATTGTAGAAGAAAATCGCCTTTTGTGGGAATAAGGCAGTGCGGAAATTAAACGGTAAACTACCATTAATATCAACCACATGAGCATCAGCTACAGGTAAATCGTAAGCCACGACTTCTTGCAAACTGATCTTGTCTAACCAGTAATGGTCGATTTCGTCTTTAGTCGTACTGAAAATTAACTGCACGGGTGTGGTGTCAGGCACAGTAAATACTTCATGAAATTCCTGCATCTGCGTGCTTAAGGTAAACGCGCTGCGTAGAATGGTGCGTTCCGTGGTTGTGCCGCTGCCTGTGCGTTGAATAGAAACCGCCAAAGGCGCGATTTTATCCCGCGTTGCCGCGCTAAACTGGATACGATACTGTTTGCCGGGCACTAAATTCAGCGTTTCCCCATACGTGGCAGTCGTTCCAAAAGTTTGCGTGCCCCGATCCACTGCCATGCTGCCACCTGAATATTTCGCATCCCAAGCAGTTACCCCGAAATTATTATCCCACGAACTGAGACCACTGCTGAAGTCTGGATTTTTAAGCAGATTATTGCCCAAAGTTTTCGCAATGCTATAAGGTTTCAGATAAAACCCATTGGCTACTGAGTGCATATCTAAACCCCGTTCCTGTTGCCAGGTCGCCAAGGAGTAATTATTTGATCCTCCACGAATAATCACGTAATAGGATGGGTCAAGAAAGCTGCTTGGTGTATTGCGCGAGTAGGGATTAAACAAATAGTTTTCATCGGAAGATTTCAACAAGCTGCTGCTATTTTTACCATTGCTATTGGTGAGCGAAGGCACTGTCACCGTTTTCTGGGTTTTATCCAAAGAATACAGCATGTTTTGCTTCAGATTGAAGTTTTCCATATAAGGAGCTTCTTGCAAGGGTATATCAAGCTGTGCAATCTTGTTATTCATGGCAATATTCCCCGTCAGGGTAATATCGCTGCTGTCTTGAATAATCAAGCCTGAAGCAGAACTGTTGATGGCTGCATTTTCTTCTAAAGTAATCCCTTTGCTATGTCCATCAATATAAACCCCCATACCGAATGGAATTTCATAATGAATACCGGTGTCCGTGGCAGCATAACGTCGTGCACCATCAGTATTCCCGATGCTATTCAATACGATATTGCGCCGCAACACGATATTTAAATTCGCATTTTCAGGTAAATAGGTGTTTGCGAAATAGGTATAAATCCCACCGCAATCTGCTTTGGTATAGCAAGGATGATTGATGATATTTTCCTCAAGACGGAAGTTTTTCGCTTTGAAGAAAAAGCCATTATGCCCAATATAATCCAGATGATTGCCTTTCAGCAGCAGATTTTGCCCATAAAAACGCACCCCTACACCATCATCATTGGGATTGCCGACGTACTGATTATTTTTGGGTGGCGTGCCCGACATCCCCAATTTACCCAAGCTTTCAAAACGCCCAATATTGGTAATGCTGTTATTAACCACTTCGGAATCTTCGGCTTTCAGGTGAATCCCAATGTTATTGGAATAATTAATACGGTTATTGCGAATCGAAACCGCGTTTTGTCCCAGATTATTACGGCTGACAAAAATTCCAGGTCCGTCAACGTATTCGATGAAGTTATTATCAATCACCAAATTATCTGCCAAGGCGTTCACACCTGTGCCTGAATGTTGGATGATGTGAAAATTACGCACGGTGACATAACTCACCGCAATATTACTGTCGGTGTTCAACACGTTAAAACCATTCAAGGCAATATCTTTCAGGGTAGAAGTGCCGTCTGTGCTGGGCACATCGAGCGCGTAGCCTGAACCTTCGACAACAGCCGTGTTCAAATCGACACCCGCAGGCGGCCAATAATAGGCAACTAATTTTTTGTCATCAAAAAACCACTCGCCTTCACTGTCAAGCATTTCCAATTTATTGTTCAGGAAATATCCCCAGCCAGAGGCGATGAGAGGCGAACCAAATAAGTCCACAGTTCGATTGGTGTAATTCACCGCGCTGATGGTTTGCGTGCCCAAAGTCCACCGCGCTGATTTGGTGTGTGCATACGCGCCGATTAAGTTTTTGGTGGGTAAAGTATCCCAATCAGTTTGCTTAATTTTCATGGTGTTGCTGTCAACCGCTTGTTCATTGAACAAGTAGCCGCTGTTGGGATGACGTGCATACAAAGCAGGTGCAGCATTTACAAAGAGTTGGCTCACGCCTTGATTGTAATATGTGCCTTTGTCAGCAGGATTTTTCTTGTATAACAGTTGTGGGAGATTCACTTTGGTGAAGAAAATCTTATCCACATTTGGAAGATTTCCACAGCTTGCCGCGTTGCAGCGTTGCCAGCCTGTGAGCAATTCACTGCCGTTGATGATGGGACGGGGTAAATTGCTGTCTCCAAATGCGTCAAATACCAAAGGCGCACCCGCTTTACCCGAATCGTTGATTTCTACGTGTCCGCGCCAAGTGTCGCCGCGCCGAAACAGTACAGAATCGCCCGCTTGAAAAGCGGTGCTGTTGACTTTGGCAAGAGTTGCCCATGAGGTATTAACGCTTAAACCGTCGTTGCTGTCGTTGCCGACATTGCTGACGTAATAAGTCGCTGCTTCTACCATGTTTAAACATCCGCAACAGAGCAAGATGCTTAATAACTTGATTTTATACATGGTTATACTTTCCTGAGAATGTTGATCTTGCGCCTATTCTAGGCAGGATCAGGAAAAAAATATAGCGGAATTGCAGGGGAGTCTGGGTATTTACTTGATTTTATTGATAGGCAGGGAAAAGCCTTCGTTGGGATGAAATAACACAAATATCTTTGGTATTTAGCCCATGTTAGAAATGCGTAGTCAGATAACTATTTGATTATAAAATAAACTATATCTTTTCAACGTTCTACATCGACAGATCGTTATTCTAAAATTAGTCGCAATGATTGTAGTGAGAAAACGCTAAGTGTATTTTGTTGGAAGGATTTCAGGTTTTCCGAGCGAAATTTAGGGGCGCATCAATTGGGGTTCATCGTTTTCTCACGAATTGATGCGCTTCGTTCCTCAGCATATCCTATTGGCATTCGGGTTAATTTAATTTTTACATGAGACCTGCTAGGTTTTTAAAACCTAGCAGGTCTT
>JBDKHS010000187.1:0-2981 GCA_039797505.1 Pseudomonadota bacterium
CGTTGCGCGGCTTTGTCAGGGTCAATGGTTTTCGGGGGCGCGTATTCTTGAACGTGTAACCATTCTTCATACACATCCACCGCCAGCGCGTATTCAGGTAAATCCGCATCATACAAACGATAGCAATGAATATTTTCACGCTGCACCCATTGCGCCAAATTTTTCACATTCTTTTTCAAACGATTGGCGAACATTTGCCCGTTGTCGCTAAACTGCGGTTCAAGCACTTGCGTTTTTGCCAAAGTTGCCGCCGCTTCTGCCTGTTTTTTGGGACTTTGGGCATGATAGGCGTGCATAAACCATTCAGGCTGCAAATGAAAACGCAGTAATTTACATTCCAACGCGCCATTGTAAAAACTGAACATGCGATGCGCCCGAATGCCGATACATTTGCCCAAATCCGCATGGCTGACCAACACCGCTGCTTCCCAATCGGCAAAATGATTTTTCAAACGGTCGCCCAAACAACCGTATAAATGGCGCAATTCTTCAGTCACGCCAAGACGTTCGCCATACGGGGGATTGACAATCACCAAGCCCGTTTTATGTTCAGGATTGGGCGCAAATTGTGCTAGGGCACGGTGTTCGACGTGGATTTTGTTGGCAAAACCCGCGCGTTGAATATTGCCTGTGGCAATCCGCACCGCGCTTATGTCGGAGTCATAACCTTGAATCAGCGGCAATTTTGCCAAACCTGCGGCGCGGCGTTCACGCGCTTCTTTCACCAATTCTGCCCAGACTTCAGGCTGGTGCTGTTTCCAATGGGTGAATCCGAAATAATCGCGTTCCAAACCTGGCGCAATGTCCGCAGCAATTAACGCGGCTTCAACTAAAAACGTGCCTGAACCACACATCGGGTCTAATAAACTGCCCCCTGCGGCTGCGATTTTGTCCCAGCCTGCTTTGCGTAAAATCGCGGCGGCTAAATTTTCTTTCAGCGGTGCAAGCACGCCCTCGGTACGATAACCGCGTTTATGTAAACTTTCGCCTGATAAATCAAGGCTGACGCTGGCAACGTCTTCGCGCAAATGCACATTAATCCGAATGTCGGGCTGCTCTAAAACTATATCAGGACGGACTTGATAGCGTTCCCGAAATTGATCCACGATGGCATCTTTCACTTTCAACGCGCCGTAGTGGGTATGCTTCATTGCGGAATGTAAACTGGTAAATTCAACCGCGAAACAGCCTTGTTTCGACAAGTGTTCTTCCCATTCAATTTTGGCGATGCCTGCGTATAAATCACGGTCAGTTGGGGCGGGGAAACTGATGAGCGGCAATAATACGCGGTTGGCAATGCGTGACCATAAACAAATACGGTAGGCTTGCGCGAGTGTGCCTTGGCAGGAAACGCCTGCGCGGGTGGGGCGGACTTCGTTTAAACCCAATTCGATGAGTTCGTCCGCCAGTAAAGGCTCGAGACCTTTGGGGGCGGTAATAAATAATTTAAAAGTAGCAGACATGGTGTAATTGTGAATTCGCTTAGTAATCAGAAAGCCCCAAAGTAGCACTTTGCGGACGAGTAGAGTGGTGAAATTATTATATAAAATCTCGTTCCCAAACGCTGTTTCACTACCATTAAGTTAAGCGTGGAGTTTCGTATTCTTGCATAACACAAGGATGTCATGAAGGACTGGCAGTGCTCATAGCACTGCCAGTCCTCAATCACGCTTAACTCAAGACCTGCTAGGTTTTGAAAACCTAGCAGTTCTCATGCTCGATTTAAGCTTTATTCTCTCTTGAGTTATGCTTAACTTAATGGCTGTGACGCGGGCGTGTTTAACAAGAGAATTATATGAAAATCAAAAAAGCTGAAATTTATTATGCACGCATCGAGAAAGGTTTAACACGAGAACAAAAGTTAGGTTTTTTAGAAACAAAACAGCATATTTTTAATGTTGATTTGCAACGTCTTTATCCAGATATTAAGAACAATTGGCTGACTGATGGTTTAGAAGCAGATTTTGACATTTTTACGCCTATCGGTTCAAAAGAAGGCAAAGGCACTGAAAATCAAGCACAAGCTGTGATTTTTAAAACTTATAGCAATGGCGTGAAAACAAATCGTGACGCTTGGGCTTATAATTTCAACGCTGAAGAACTTGCCCAAAATATGCGTTTAACCATTGAAAATTATAATGAACATGTTTTTAGATATTCGCGTTTAGAAACAGCTCAAAATATTGATGATTTTGTCACTTATGATGATACTAAACTGAGTTGGAGTCGTGATTTAAAGTTAGATTTAAAACGCGGTAAATTTGCCGAATTTAAAGCTGAGAAAATAAGAACTTCTCTTTATCGCCCATTTACTAAAAAATTCTTGTTTCTTGATAGGATGATGAATGAAGAAGTTTATCAATTTCCCAAGATTTTCCCATCCCTTCAAAGTGAAAATGAAAATCAAGTAATAGGGATGAATGGCTTAGGGTTAGAAAAACCTTTCTCTGCTTTAATATTCAATATTATGCCTGATTTAAATATGATAAGTCCCGGAGCTGGCGGCACACAATCTTTCCCCTTCTACATTTACAATGAAGACGGCAGCCATCGCCAAGAAAATCTCACGGACTGGGCATTAAAAGACTATCAAGTCCACTATGCTGATGAAAAGATTAGCAAATGGGATATTTTCTATTATGTTTACGGCTTGCTGCATCATCAAGGCTATCGCGACAAATACGCTGCCAACTTAAAACGCGAACTCCCCAGAATTCCAAAACTCAAAGAATTCTGGAAACTCAGCCACGCAGGAAAAAAACTTGCAGAATTGCATTTAAATTACGAAACCCAAAAAGAATATCCGCTGCAAATTCAAAGCAATGGGCAAATCGACTTACGCGTCGAGAAAATGCGTTTTAACAAAGAAAAGACCGCGATTAAATACAACGACAGCCTGACTTTAAACGGCATTCCCCCCGAAGCTTTGGAATATAAACTGGGCAATCGCTCAGCTTTAAATTGGATAATTGACCAGTATC
>JBDKHS010000188.1:0-3271 GCA_039797505.1 Pseudomonadota bacterium
TCAAATCCATTGCGTAACAGGGCTTCAATGCCCGCACAACCTATATTGTGATAGGCTAAAATAACAGCTTTCATAATTTCCTTTCAGAGTCTGAAATCTCCCCCTTCAGGGGATGGTTCAATCGTGTCAATAGGTGTTAGTGAGTATGTTATCATTTTTGGCAAGCCCTTCGTTTGCAGCGAGGCAAGCTATCGCTCTCTAGCTATCGACGGCTTTTTCACTCGACAGTCGAGTATGGGTTGAAACGCAATTGTTAGAAGTCATGAGGAAGTAGGTAGTTAGGTGACATTATCGCTATTTCAAGATAGCTTGTCATGTTTCGTATCGGAGGCAGTGCAAGAGGCGCATTATTCGGGATTAAGCGTTTTCACACGAAGCATGCTCTTCGTTCCTCAGCACAGCCTACTAGGACTGATTGTAACGAATGAGACCTTCTAGGTTTTAAAAACCTAGAAGGTCTTGAATCCCAGAAATGGCGGTGATACTTTCGAGATCACACGCCTGATTCTGACACTCTTTAATGCTGCCCTCCCAAAATCTTGCTTATCTTCCTTATTCCAAATTCAGCTTATGCAATGACACACCCTAGAATTTAACAAGGGACTTTTTACAAAACGTCCTGCACGAAAGTATTGAAGTATTAAATGCGCTTAAGGCTTGATAAAATGCGGTGATAAGCCCTAAAAAGTTTCGTTTTTACTTGCTTTTTTTTAGATTTAATCACACTATTTGCAGCCTTGTTAAAATGAACCTGAGTGGAGTTTTGGATGCGGTTGACCACCCTTGCTGGAGAAATGTTTGACACCTATGTTGCAGGCGATGAACACGCAACAAAAGGGATATTGATGATTCATGATTGGTGGGGACTGCTTGCCTATAATCGCGAGTGGGCAGATGAGTTTGCCAAGTTAGGCTATCGGGCTATGGTGATTGATTTATACGACGGACAACACCCCGAAGACATCAAAGCGGCAGGTGATCGTGTACGGCATTTAGATCAAGCCGCCGTCGATCGTAAATTGAGTACCGCCCTGCGCGCCCTACAAACCCCAAAACGCAAAGTTGCGGTGTTGGGCTGGTCTTTTGGTGGTTTACAAGCACAACATGCCGCCCTGCAATTTCCTGAATTAGTACAAGCCTTGGTATTTTTCTATTGCAGGGTTTTACTGGATAAACACAGCATCCCCCCGCTGACTGCCCCCACCTTGGCCATTTTTTCTGAAACTGAAAGCACTTGGCCTGACAAGCAAGCAGGTTTAGAAGATGTGATGGCAGAAGCAGAAAAAGTTTTAGAATGTTATAGTTACGATGCTGATCATGGCTTTGCTGATCCTGAAAGCTTACGCTATGATGCCGATGCCACCGAAAATGCGTGGCGTGTCACCGTCAACTTTCTGAATAAATATCTCGCATGAAACTCATTCCCCTGATTCGTAACAGTTTATTAAGCCTTTGTGTGTTAAGTCATTTGGGTTGTTCTGCAAACGCTTTAACGGGTGCAGCTTCCAATAAACCCCAAGCCCGCGCTAACACCGTGGCAACCGCTGAAAGTCCTCCTGTTGCCCATAATATTGCAAGCACGGCAAGCCCTGAAGTCGCGGCAAGCATGCCCGAATTTTTAAGCGCGCTTCGCAATCAACCCGCAGTGATTGGCGGCATTGCCAGCGTGGCATTGAATAGCCGTAGCGCAACCCCGCCTCATGTGTTGTATGAACAACGCCGTGTTTTAGTGCTGCGTGAGGGTCAACAATGGTGGGCTTTTGTGGGTATTGCATTGAGTGCGAAAGCAGGCACGCATCGCCTTGTGGATCAAGACACGGGCGAAACTTATAATTTCAGTGTGCAGGCAAAAACCTATCCTGCCCAACATATCACCGTGAAAAATCAGCGGCATGTCAATCCAAATGCAGAAGATTTACAACGTATTCAACAAGAAACCCAGCAAATCCAAGCGGCTTTGGCAACGCCGTGGCGTGCGACTGAGATTTCTCCGCTGCCTTTGGATAAACCTGTGGCGGGGGGATTTAGCAGTCCTTTTGGTTTGCAACGCTTTTTTAATGGACAGCCGCGTAAGCCACACAGTGGTTTAGATATTTCCGCACCCCAAGGGGCTGAAATTCACGCGCCCACTGAGGGGATTGTGGTGAATACGGGTGATTATTTCTTTAATGGCAATACGGTGTTTTTAGATCATGGTCAAAGTGTGGTGACGATGTTTTGTCATTTAGACCAGATTCTGGTGAAAGAAGGGCAACGTGTTCGTAAAGGGCAAGTGATTGGCTTGGTCGGGAAAACTGGGCGGGCTACTGGGCCACATTTGCACTGGAGCGTGAGTTTGAATAAGAGTCTGATTGATCCGAAGTTGGTGTTACAGGAATAGCGGTGGGGTCTGTTATCAAATAGGAATAAGGTCTTAAATTTTAAGCACTTTTATGAAAGTCAACAGCTATATTTTTACAATATTATAACTATTTGATATAGCACCCAAGAACAGCCTCGTAGGTTGGGCTGCCAACGGCAACCCAACTGAACTGCTTTATTTTCGTTGGGTTAGCTTAGGCTAACCTACTTTAATTTATGCTTATTTGTACCCACATAAACATTAACTTATTGAGTATTTATGTAGTTGCAGCTTTATACGGTAACAAAATCAAATATATGTAGGAGTTACGCAGTTGAAACATTAATTCTTTTATTTACAATGAGTTATTATTGTGCGCCGCACAATCATGTTTCCAGTAAAATCAAACAGTTACCTATTCAACTGCGTAACTCCTAAATATTATAACTATTTGATATAGCACCCAAGAACAGACTATGTAGCTCTTAAGAAAAAGTAGAAAGTCGTTTAACCTAATTGTTCTATAGAACCCATTTGGAATCTTAATTTTAAGCTAAGTTTGCGAGACTGAGTTGCTTGTAGGTGCGAATTTATTCGCACCTACAACTTGAAGCTTAACTTCAAAATAGGGACGCTTTCAAATCGGTTCTATAAATGAAATAACGTCAATAATTGATTATCCCATAAAGGGGATTTAGGGATGCAGTTTACAACTCACACCCACTAATCTCTTTCACCAGTCCCACCGTTTCCACACTTACCGTCACTATTCTCATGATTAATTTCACAATATAGCTTTCATCGTCGAGATTATTCGGGTCATTGGTAATTCCGCTGCGTTTGTCGGTGCTGATTTGATACTGGTCAATTATCCAATTTAAAGCTGAGCGATTGCCCAGTTTATATTCCAAAGCTTCGGGGGGAATGCCG
>JBDKHS010000189.1:0-2682 GCA_039797505.1 Pseudomonadota bacterium
AATATTGCAGCCCAGCAAGTTTTATATAAATTGGGGATTAGCATCTTGAAAGTGCCAAATACGGGCTGTTGTGGCGCATTGAGCTATCACTTGGCGGCGCATGAGGAAGGTTTAGGGCACATGCGGCGGCTGATTGACGCATGGTTTCCGCTGTTAGATCAGGTTGAGGCGATTATTATCACCGCCAGCGGCTGCGGTAGCATGTTGAAAGAATACGGCGAATTGTTCAAAGATGATCCGCACTATGCTGAAAAAGCGATGCGGATTTCTAGCCTCGCAAAAGATATTAGTGAAGTGGTGGCGCAGGAAGATTTAAGCCAATTACAGCTTAAACAAGCCCCGAAGAAACAAGTGGCGGTACATGTGCCTTGTTCTTTGCAACATGCGCAGCGCGTAGTTGGGGTTTTGGAATCGGTGGTGCAACGCATTGGTTTTGACACCACACTGGTGACTGATGGACATTTGTGCTGTGGTTCTGCGGGGGTTTATTCGATTTTACAGCCTGAAATTTCTCAGCAATTGTTAAACAATAAAGTGCAGGCTTTAGAATCGGGCAAGCCTGAATTTATCGTGACTGCAAATATTGGCTGTTTGATGCACTTGCAAAGCGGTTCAAGTTTACCCGTGCGTCATTGGGTGGAGTTGGTCGCGGAAAATTTGGTGTAGCTTGTATTCCCTCGTCAAATAATTGAAGGGAATTGGGGCGTTTAAAAATCTTGACTGAAGTTCCCAATTCCCTAAAGGGGGCTAAACATCAAAGATTTTTTTTTAAAGTTCCCTTTAGGGGATTTAGGGGCTTCTTTAAAATGCTTTGCTGTCCCCTTTCAAACGCTGCAAAGATGCAGCACCGATAACCTTCCATTAATAAATATTAAGAAGATTTTGATGAACGCCCCCTTAAATATTCTGGTGTTATATTACAGCCGTCATGGACACGTTGCGCAAATGGCACAGAAAGTCGCGCGTGGCATTGAAGAAATAGATAATTGTCAGGCAGTCGTGCGCACTGTGCCGCGTGTGTCGGCGGTGTGTGAAAGCATCGCCCCCAATATTCCAGACAGTGGTGCGCCTTATGTGAGTTTGGATGATTTACAAAATTGTGCAGGCTTGGTTTTGGGCAGCCCCACACATTTTGGCAACATGGCAGCCTCACTCAAATACTTTCTCGATCAAACCAGCGGTTTATGGCTGTCAGGCGCGTTGGTGGGAAAACCTGCGGCGGTATTTACTTCAACAGGCAGCTTGCACGGCGGGCAGGAAACTACCTTATTATCCATGATGTTACCCTTATTACATCATGGCATGTTGTTGGTCGGGCTGCCGTATACGGAAAGTGCTTTATTGAGCACTAAAACGGGCGGAACACCTTACGGCGCAAGTCATTTGGCAGGTGCGGACAATGCCAATAGTCTCAGCGATGAAGAACAGCGTTTATGCCGCGCTTTGGGAAAACGGGTGGCACAAACCGCAGCACGGTTAAATCATTCATGAACGCTTTAAAAATCAGTCGCGCCCTGACTTTGGGGGGATATTTTGGATTATTTTTCTGGTTGTTATTGAGCAATACCGTGCTCATGCCATCACGCTTATTTCCAATTGCTTTGGTGTTGTTGGTGTTGGTAATGCCACTGACATTTTTCATGCGTGGTTTATTAAATGGCAATTTAAGAACCCACATTCTCGCAAGTTACATTTCTTTGTTTTACCTTGCCTTGGGCATCAGTGATATTTTTTCGTATCCGATGCAGCGTGAATACGGGATTATTGAAGTGTTATGCAGTGTGGCATGGTATGGCGGCGCATTGTGGTATGTGCGGCAACGTTTGCGTCAACAGGCTTAAGAGGTCGCAGTTCCCTGAGCCTGCATCAACATAAAAACCTAGAATTCTGTCAATTCTGATTTAAACAAAAAGACCTCTCGGACAAAATCCCAGAGGTCTTTTTTTCACAACAATCTGCCGTGAATGTTAGCCAAAATTCTTAGCAGCAAATTCCCAATTGACTAAATTCCAGAAGGCTTCAACATATTTAGGACGTGCATTGCGGTAGTCCACATAATAAGCATGTTCCCACACGTCACAGGTCAACAAGGGCACGTCGCTGGTGGTTAAAGGCGTTGCGGCATTGCTGGTGCTGACTAAAGCTAAGCTACCATCGCTCTTTTTCACCAACCAAGCCCAACCAGAACCAAATGTCCCCACTGCGGTTTTGGTGAATTCTTCTTTGAACTTGTCAAAAGAACCGAAGCTGCTGTTAATCGCATCTGCTAGTTTACCTGTGGGTGCACCGCCGCCGTTGGGGCTTAAGCTGTTCCAGTAGAAGGTATGATTCCACACTTGCGCAGAATTATTGAAAATCCCTGCGGAAGATTTCTTCACGATTTCTTCCAAAGACAAGTTTTCAAACTCCGTGCCCTTGATTAGATTATTCAAGTTGGTCACGTAGGTTTGGTGATGTTTGCCATAATGGAATTCTAAAGTTTCTTTAGAAATATGAGGAACTAAAGCATCAAGCGCGTAGGGCAAAGCGGGTAAAGTGTGTTCCATAGCAAAATCCTTAAAGGTTAATGTTGAAGTAAGCCACAAAGTCACATAGTATGAATCTATTGAATGCTTTTCAACTCCTCATTTAGATTTAGTCTATTTTTACCTGCAAGTTTTACTGGAAAAATGGAATACCCTG
>JBDKHS010000190.1:0-7104 GCA_039797505.1 Pseudomonadota bacterium
CTGGCAGCAAAGTGACCATCGACTTCTTAGCCAAGAACAGCGAATTCTTCCAAAAAATCGCACAACAACCTGATAACTCCATCACGGGCTTGTCCAAGATTCAAAGCGGCGCGTATGCAGGCATTTTAACCATCACCAAGATTGATGAAAAAAATGAACTGTTGATGGCCGTTGCTAAGCAATACGCTGCCAGCACGCCCTTGTTCAAATTCTTACAAATCGACGATCCTAAATTAGCCGAAGTGAAAATCCCCGGTGTGGATCGCAACTTGTACCGCTTCATGCAAGTCAACGTGCCTGTGCCCGGCACGCAAAAAACCGTGACTTTCCCCACGGTCTGCGTGAGCACGGTGTTACTGGTCAACGAAAAGAAAATGCCTAAAGAAGCCAAAGATTCACTCGCCAAAGCAATGCTCGGTTTAGAACCCCCTAAGTCCAAGATGGGCGAATGGATCGAAAAACCCGGCGAATGGTTGAAGAAGATTCAAAGCGCAGTGCCTAAATAAGGCTGATGCCATGCTTTAGTTAAAACTCAAAGTCCCCCAGTTATTGGGGGATTTTGGTTTTAAGACGCGGTAGGATATGTTCTTTCACTTGTTTGTGAGTATGTCCCAATGAAATATACGACTTTATTAGCGATGTTGTTGTGCAGTCTCCCGCATCTCGCCCACGCAGCCCCTTCAGCCGCTTTGGGCTATGAACCCAAATACAAAGCAGGCTTTAAGCATTTCGACTACGTCAATCCCGACGCGCCCAAGGGCGGTGAATTATTGCTGTCGGGCTATGGCTCGTTTGATATTCTCAATCCGTTTTTATTAAAAGGCTTACCCGTCGGCGGCACTGGACTGATTTTTGAAAGCCTGATGCATCGCAGTTTAGATGAACCTTTTAGCGTTTACGGCTTGTTAGCAGAAGATATTCAGCTCGCCGACGATAAACTTTCCGTCACTTTCCGTCTCAATCCAAAAGCGCGTTTTTCCGATGGCAGTGAAGTCACCGCTGAAGATGTAAAATTCAGTTTTGATACCCTGAAAAGCCCCAAAGCGCATCCACAGTTCCGCATTTACTGGTCAGATATTCAAGATGCGGAAGTAATTGATAAGCGCACCGTGCGTTTCAAATTTGCCAAAGTGAACCCTGAGTTACACTTAATCGCAGCCGACATGAGCATTTTTTCTAAGAAATCGGTGGGCGATAAAGCATTTGATAAAATCGTCACTGAACCCTTAGTTGGCTCTGGACCGTATGTAATTGAAAAATACGACGCGGGTAAAAACATCACCTACAAGCGCAATCCTGATTATTGGGCAAATGATTTAAACGTGCGGCGCGGCACGCATAATTTTGACCGCATCACCATGAAATACTACAAAGACACCAATATTGCTTTAGAAGCCCTCAAAGCAGGTGAATTTGATTTCATTGCCGTCTCCAACTCCAAAGAATGGGCGCGGGAATATGTGGGGTCGAAATTCGACAGCGGTGAAATTAAAAAAGAAGAATTGCCGCACAAGAATAATGCAGGGATGCAGGGCTTTGTGTTTAATCTGCGCCGTGAGTTATTTAAAGATGTCAAAGTGCGCCAAGCGATTAATCTCGCCTATGATTTTGAATGGGCGAATAAAAACCTGTTTTATGAGCAATATGCCCGTTGCGACAGCTATTTCAGCAACAGCGAGTTAGCGGCGCGCGGCTTGCCCAATAAAGAAGAACTGGCTTTATTAGAACCCTTCCGCGAGCAATTGCCCAAAGAAGTGTTTACGCAAACGTGGACTCCTGTCAACACCAATCCACCCAATACCTTACGGGATAATTTGGTCAAAGCCAAAAACTTGCTCACGGCGGCGGGCTGGAATTTGAAAGACGGCATTTTGCAAAATGCGCAGGGACAAAAGTTCACCTTTGAAGTGTTGCTGAACGAAAAAGGTTTCGAGCGCATTGTCGCGCCTTTTGCGCATAATTTGGAAAAGCTGGGAATTAAAGTGACTTATCGCACAGTTGATCCCGCGCTTTACCAGCAACGTTTGGACAGTTTTGATTATGAAATGACCGTGGTCGTGTTTGGACAATCACAATCTCCAGGCAATGAATTAATGGCAATGTGGCATTCCAGTTCTGCCAAACAGGAAGGTAGTAATAATTCTGCAGGCATCCAAAATCCCGTGGTTGACGCGCTGATTGAAAAAGTGGTTTACGCGCCCAACCGTCAAAGTTTGCTCAATGCGGTACACGCACTGGATCGGGTCATGCTTCATGAGGAATATGTCGTGCCCAATTGGTTCACGCCCGTGCACCGTATTGCGTATTGGAACAAATTCGGACAGCCCAAAACTCGCCCCTTGTATTATCAAGCCGCCGCATGGATGCTAGAAACTTGGTGGAAAAAGTAAGCTGTTATGAAGCTGTTAGTGGGGATTTTGGCGTTGTTGCTGGCGGGCGTGCAAATGCACTTATGGTGGGGCAAAGGCAGCGTACAAGAGTTGCATAATCTGCAATTTCTGGTGCAGCAACAACGCGCCCAAAACTTGGTTTTAAAACAGCGCAACGCCAGTTTAAATGCCGAAGTGGCTGATTTAAAACTGGGTGTCGAAGCCTTAGAAGAACACGCTCGGGTTGAACTCGGCATGATTAAACACGGGGAGATTTTTTATCAACTGCTCGAATGATTCATCTGCGCCGCGTTATTGGGTGATTATCCCAGCGGCAGGTATTGGAACACGCATGGGAGCGGAATGTCCGAAACAATATTTATTATTGTCTGGGATTCCGATTTTACAACGCACGTTACAGCGGGTTGCCTTGCCCGAAATTGCAGGCATTGTGCTTGCCTTGGCAGCAGATGATCCGTATTGGGACAGCTTACAATTGGATTTACCCGTGCCTTTACATCGCGTGACGGGTGGCAAAGAACGCTGTCATTCGGTGTTCAACGCGCTGCAATTTCTACAAACTCATGCTCAGCCTGATGATTGGGTCTTAGTGCATGATGCCGCGCGTCCTTGTGTGCGCCGTGCGGATATTTATCACTTAATCGAACAAGTGCAAACCAGTCGCAGCGGCGGCTTACTGGCTACGCCTGTGCGCGACACCATGAAACGCGCTGATGCCACAGGGCACGTCGCGGAAACGGTTAGCCGTGAGCAACTTTATCATGCACTCACGCCGCAAATGTTTCGTTTTCAGGTCTTGCAGCGTGCATTAATGTTGGTGTTGGCAGAGGACGGCATTGTCACGGATGAAGCGCAAGCAGTTGAAATCTTGGGCTATCCCGTGCAATTGGTTTGTGGACATGCGGACAATTTGAAAATTACCCATCCGCATGATCTCAGTTTGGCGCAACTTTATTTACAACAGCAAGCAGCGGATGATGAAAGTTAAAACAGGTTTAGGACAAGACAGCCACCGCTTTGAACCTGAAAATCAGGAAAAAGCCTTGGTGTTGGGCGGGGTGATATTTCCCGAACATGCTCCCTTGCAAGGCAATAGCGATGCGGATGTGGTTTTGCACGCTTTGGCGAATGGCATTTCTGGGGTCACGGGGGTGAATATTCTTGGCAAAATCAGTGATGATTTGTGTTTGAAACAAGGCATTACCGACAGCCAGGTTTATGTGCAAGAGGCATTGAAATATTTAAATGGCTGGGAAATTAGCCATGTTTCTTTCAGTATCGAATGCCAAACTCCGAAAATCACCCCAAAAATTGCGGAAATGAAAACCGCGATTAGCGGCTTATTGGGCGTGGATTTGTCCGATGTGTGCATCACAGCCACCACGGGCGAGGGTTTAACGGATTTCGGGCGCGGCTTGGGAATTCAGGTGTTTTGTGTGGTGACGATGTGTAAGGCTTAATCAAGTAAATTCTTGATTTTTCCTTGATAAACAAAATGATAGTGTATGTTGTCAAAAAAGCTAATTGTAGGTGCGAATTTATTCGCATGAATTTTTAATTCGAGAGCGTTGTGCGAATGAATTCGCACCTACAATCATTCGTTAAATTGGACGTTTAAACTGACAACTAAGCCCCATCCTTACTTTCTAATTCCGTGACCCCGTTCCAAGTTTGATCATCCCCAAAACGTTGCCAATATTGTGAACGTTTCAAGTAAATTTTTGCAGCTTTATCATTCGGATAGCGGTCAACACAACGTTGAAATAAAGATTCGGCATAATCAAAATTGCGGCGTTGATAAGCGACAAAAGCATCGGTAAACAGTTCCAAAGTGGCAAGTTTCGCCTCCCGAATTTCAGGCAAATTCCCATCAAGCACTTCAAACACAATCACAGGTTGAGATTTGCCCTTCACTTTCACTTTATCGACAATCCGAATTGCATATTCACTGACATCAACCAAACGGTTATAGGTATGCTCAGTAATCAGCAAAGTCGCGCCGTACATTTTAGTCATACCTTCAACCCGTGAAGCGAGATTCACCGCATCACTGATCACCGTGCCATCCATACGATTTTCACCGCCAATCGTGCCCAACATCAGCGTGCCGGTGTGCAAACCAATCCCAATATCAATCAGTTCGGTGTTGGCATCTTGACGAGCTTTATTAAATTCACTCAGGGTGCGCAACATATCAATCGCACCGCGTACCGCATCATCTGCACTGTGGGGAAATAATGCCATAATCGCATCCCCAATATACTTATCAATAAAGCCATGATGCGACAATACCACGGGTTCCATCTTGCTCAGATAGGAATTGATAAAGCGGAAATTTTCCGTTGGGGTCATTTTTTCAGAAAGCGCGGTGAAGGCACGAATATCAGAAAACATAATCGTCATTTCTTTCTGAACATGATCGCCGAGTTGCACATCAACAATGCTAAGTTTTTGTAAGAAACTCAAGAACTCACGCGGCACAAAACGACTATAAGCTTTGTTTTGAATTTCTAATTCTTGTTTACTTTCTTCAAGCGCGAGCTGGGCTTGTTTCAGCTCGGTAATATCGCTGATAATCCCCGTAAACATGCGCTGTTCTTTCAACCGCAACTCACTCACGGCAAGATAAATTGGGAAAACACTGCCATTTTTATGCTGTGCTACAATTTCGCGTCCAGCGCCAATAATATGTTGTTCACCCGTTCTAAGATAATTTTTTAAATATTCATTATGTCGGCTGTGATGCGGTGATGGCATCAAAATACTCAAATTTCGCCCTAACAACTCATCCATTTCATAGCCAAACATGTGAGCAAGCGCGGGATTCAGCAATTGAATAATGCCACATTCGTTGATCATCACAATGCCATCGACTGCGGTATTCACAATTGCACGGAAACGCTGCTCACTTTCATACATCGCTTGCTCGGCCTGCAAACGTGCGGTGATGTCAGTTGCGAGCACAATCACCCCAATCACATTGCCATCTTCATCGATGTGCGGCACTTTATCTAATTGAATAGTCAGAGATTCACCACGGGCACTGCACACTTCCGCAAGCACGCCTAATTTAGGTTGTTTGCTGTGCACAACTTCCAAATCGTCTTTAAACCAATTTTCGGTATGTTGCGGAAATAATTCAGAAAGATGATAACCTTGTGGAGATTCAGGATGCACGCCACTCAATTCTGAAGCTGCTTTATTCATCCATAAAATACGATTCTCAGTGTCCTTGCGCCAAATAAATGCAGGCACAGAATCAAAAATCGTTTGTTGAATTACTTGTTTTTTACGAATTTGAATTTCAATTTCACGGCGCACCGCGATTTCTTGCGACAAATGGGTATTGAGATTTTTCATCTCATCCAAGGTAATCGCGAGATTAACGTTAGTTTTATAAAGCTCTGCGGTGCGTGAATCGATCAGTTCTTCTAATTCGGATTGAGCACGGTGCACCCGTTCAATCATGCCATTGAACAAACGCGCCAACTTACCCACTTCGTCAAAACTGGTGACTTCAGCACGGGCATAAATATCCCCATCTTCAATGCGTTGGATAGTATTGCTTAGCATTTCAATTGGACAAGAAAGCCGTCGCGCCAGCAAAAACGTGCCACCCAATCCAAATAAAATGCTGAAAATTCCACCCACAATCAAGGAGTACTGCATGTTTTGCTGAATGCGTGCAAACACTTCGTTTTGATCGACCTTGACTACTAAACCCCAATCAATTGCCGCCGTAATTGGTACGGGACGATAAATCGCCAACACTTCTTGGTCACGATAATCTTTTGCCGTCACTGTGCCTGCTTGAGCCGCGCTCACCAGTGGATATAAGGCTTGATTTAATCCGTCAGACAGGCTGCCGCTGACTTTGTTATCCGTCACAGCATATTTTAAGGAACTCAATAATTTCATGGCACGGGTCATCAACACCGCTTCACTACTTTTGCTATTTTGAATACTAAGCAATTGATTTAATTCTTGATTACTGATATTTAAAATTAACACCGCAACTTTGCTGGACTCACCTTGTGGGGCAGGAATGTGGCGTGCGATGAACAAACCTAAATGCTCGTGCTGTAATTTGGTATCAATCAGTCCGTTATTGCTGGGCGACATAATTGCGCGGAAAAAGGGTTGGGCTGCGATATTTTGCCCAACTTCCGTCATATCACTAGAGACGATAATGTCGCCCGTGTTGGGGTCAATTAATTGCAGTGAGGTATAGGCTTGGTAAGTATTTTTAATCAGTTGCAAATGCTGCGTCATCGCTTCATGCAGCGCGATACGGGTCAGTGCAGGAACGAGCTTGTCGTGATGAGCGCGAATTTCGGGGAGTTGTTGAAACAGGGCATGCACATTTTGTTGAAACAGCAAGCTGTCAGACAGCACCTGTGCATCATATAAGCGGTGTTGTAACCATGTACGCAGGCTGGTTTGTTTGGTGTCGGCAATTTCTTCTAGTTGCTCGAAAACTTCAGCGCGTCGTTGCGCATATTCGCCCTTAAAAGCACTCCAAGGCAAACCATAAGAACGGATGACCCCTGCAACAATCAGAATAATAGCAAACAAAATTCCAAAATAGACCATCATTTTGGATTGCAGACTAAAACTGATTTTACGGAGTTTACCGAGACGTTTAGGGATGTTTAACACCATCTAACCCAGTCATTGCGTGCCTGCTTATCATAATGAAAAATCATTACACAAT